>NZ_JBSFWT010000089.1:0-29013 GCF_053594975.1 Streptomyces sp. NPDC002537 | reverse complement strand
TACTCCTTGCCGATCTTCACCTTGCCGTCGAGCACGGAGTGCGCGCCGTCCTTGTACATCTTGGCGTTGGGATCGGTGACGGAACCGTTCATCATGACGATCTCGCCCTTGGAGGCGTTATCGCCGAGCTCCTTGAGCAGCGACTCGCCCTGGATCTTCCCGACACGCTCGTTGTCCACCGAGGTGTACGCCTTGATGGGGCCTTCTGCCAGACGGTCGTACGCGACGACGGGAATCCCCTTGTCGGTCGCCTTCTTCACCGAACTCGCTATCGACTTCGCGTCCACCGCGTCGATGATCAGCGCGTCGACCTTCTTGGTGATCATCGTGTCGACCTGCTGCTGCTGGACCGACGCGTCCTGCTTGGCATTCTCGTAGAGGACGGTGGTGTCCGTGCCCGCGAGTTCCTTGATCTTCTTCTCGATCAGCGGCTTGTCGAACCGCTCGTAGCGGGCGGTCTGGTTCTCGGGCAGAAGGAGGCCGATGGTCAGCGAGGCCTTCTTGTCCTTCTTCTTGTCCCCGCCGCCGGCTTCCTTGGCGCTGCCGCAGGCGGCGAGACCCGCTGCCATCGAGACGGCCGCCACGGCTACGGCGGCACGCCGCAGATGCGTGTTCACTGCATTACCTCCCTGACGAGGCCGCGTCGTTGCGGCCGAGGTGGCTGGAAGTCAACTCGGCGGCCAAGGGGGCGTCAAGAAGTAAATCCTTAACGAGATGGCAACGATGCCATTCGTTACCTGCGTAAACACAAGCGGGAACGGCGACGGCACCGTCGTGGAACCGTGACGGCCGTCAGGCGAGCACTGGCGTGTCGGTCGGCCGGAATTCGTCCAGCAGCGTCGAGTCGCCCATCTCGCTCAGTACGAGCGCGAGCGCCCCCAGCACCTCGGAGCGGCCGCCCAGCGCACCGGGCACCACCTCCAACTGCCGTGCCGCGCTGGGGATCGCGTACCGGGCGACGGATTCCCGGATCGGCCCGAGCACCAGCTCGCCGGAGTCCGCGAGGTCGCCGCCGAGCACCACCCGGCTGGGGTTGAGGAGGTTGCAGAGGTTCGCGACGCCGCTGCCGATGTGCCGGCCGACGTCGGCGATCACCCGTCGGCAGCCCGGGTCGCCGGCGCGCGCGAGCTCCACCATGCGCGGCACGGTCAGATCGGTGCCGTGGGCCGAATGGAGCAGCGGCAGGACGTAGCGGGCGGCGGTGAAGGTCTCCAGGCAGCCGCGGTTGCCGCAGCGGCAGACCGGCCCGGCCTCGTCCAGGGTGATGTGCCCGATCTCGCCCGCGGTGCCGCCGGGGCCGCGGTAGATCTGGCCGTTGATCACCAGTCCGGCGCCCACCCCGCTGGCGACCTTGATGTACGCGAGGTCGGTGGCGCCCCGGCCCGCGCCCCAGACGAGCTCGCCGAGGGCGCCCAGGTTGGCGTCGTTGTCGACGTGGACGGGCACGTTCAGCCGCGCGGCGAGGTCGTCGCGGGGGTTGGTGCCCGCCCAGCCCGGCAGGATCGCGGTCGAGCCGAGCGTCCCGGACCCCACGTCGATCGGCCCCGGTACGCCCAGGCCCACCCCGACGATCTTGGCGGGGTTGATCCCCGCTTCCGTGATCAGCCGCTTGACCAGGTGTTCGGCGCGGTCCAGCCCCTGGGCCGCGGAGGCGTCCACGTCGAGGGGCTCGGCGTCCTCCGCGAGCACCCGGTGCGCGAGGTTGCCGATGGCCACCCGGAGGTGGGTGTGCCCGAAGTCGACGCCGACGACGATCCCGGCGTCACCGGACAGGGAGACACTGCGGGCCCGGCGCCCGCCGGAGGACGTCGGGGTGACCTCGACCGTGCCGCCGTCCTTCAGTTCCCGCACGATGTTGGAGACCGTGGCCGCGGACAGCCCGGTGGCGCGGGCGATCTCCGCCTGGGTGAGCGAGCCCGCCATGCGCACCGCCCGCACGACCCGCTCCAGGTTGGCCCGGTGCAGCGACGACTGCGACCCCGGAGTCTCCACGCCCATTCACTCCCGCCTCGCCGAGGACGGCACGACCGCCGTCCCACCGCCGGGCCACAGCACTGGGGCCCAGCCATCCGTACAACATATGAACTCTAAGCTGAGCCGCCCGGGGTAACTCCCGTCAAGGCCCTGAACCCTATCGAGCCCCCGGGCGCGGGGGGCGGGCGGGCCGCGCGGGGTCGAGGAGCCCGGATCTCACGGCCCGCAGCAGGGCCGCCCAGGCGCCCGGCGAGGGGGTCAGCACGGTCCGCGACCGGTCGCTCTCGCGGAAGCAGAGCCGCCCGTCCGGTCCCCCGGCGGCCTCCAGGCACTCGTTGCCGCCGCCGCTGCCGGAGAACCGGGAGCGCTGCCACCGGACCGCGGCGCCGGACGGGGCGGGGCGCGGGGCGGTCACGCCGCCACCGCCAGCCGCCTGATCAGGTCCAGGGAGGCGGCCGGGGTGAGCGCGAGGGCGCGCAGTGCCTCGAAGAGCGACCGGAAGTGCCGGACGTCCTCGTCCCGGTCCAGGTGGGAGGCGGCCGCGAGGCCGTCCGTCATCACCACGTCCATGCCGGACGCGAGCAGGCCGTAGATCACGAAGGGGCCGTCGAGCCCTCCGTGCACCCCCGCGTCGAACGGCAGCACCTGGATCCGCGCCCGCCCGCTCCCGGCGAGGTCCGCGAGGTGCTCCAGCTGGCCCCGCATCACCCCGGGCCCGCCGACCGGGCAGCGCAGCGCCGCCTCGTACACCACGGCGGTGAGCTCGGGAGCGTCCGGTTTGTCGAGCACGGACTGCCGGGTCGTACGGGCCGCCACACAGCGGTCGGCCTCGGCGTCGTCGTAACCGTGCCTGCCGCCCCTGAACAGCGCGCGCATGTATGCGGGCGTCTGGAGGAGTCCGGGGACGAGCACGGTCTGCCACGCCTGGACGGAGACCGCCTTCGACTCCAGGTGCGCGAGATCGGCGATGCCGGGAAAGGAGCTCACGTAGTGGTTCCACCAGCCCTGGCGGCGGCCTTCCCGGGCCAGTTCCACCAGGGAGTCGACGAGCGCGGGATCGGTCACCCCATAAGCCTTCAGCAGACCGCGTAGCTCGAACGGGCGAATCCCATTGGTGCCGGTCTCGATGCGGCTGATCTTGGCCTGTCCGCACTCCAGCGCCTCCGCGGCGTCCTCTCCCGACATACCCGCGGCTTCGCGGAGCCTGCGCAGCTCCGCACCGAGGCGTTTCTGGCGGATAGTTGGGGGCTTCTGCGGCATGACAATCCTCCCTTCCTTTGGGCAGAGAGTCTGCCTGCGCCCACCCGGTGAGCACAGTCACTCACAGGGACGAAAGCCCACCGAATTTATGCACTCGCGGTCGATCCCCTTCACTGTTGAATCCCACCTCCCGAACGGAGCCACAATGTGCGAGGACCCTCAACTGGCCACCGCCGACTGGTGGTACACACTCCGCATCCCCGCCCAGCCCTGGATGATCGGCGTCGTCCGCGGCTCGCTCCGGCACGCGCTGCAGCGGCACGGCAGACCCGACCTCGCCGACAACGCCTGTCTGCTGGTGACGGAGCTGGTCACCAATGGCGTGGTGCACACCAAGTCACCGGTGACCGTGGACCTCAGCTGTCGCTCCCGCACCCTGCGCGTCGATGTGCACGACACCAGCCCCGAGGTGCCCGTGCGGCTCGGCGCGGGCCGCGAGGACGAATCGGGCCGCGGGATCGGCCTGGTCGACAGCTGCGCCCGGTCCTGGGGCGTCCGCCCGGCCGCGCAGGGGACCGGCAAGGCGGTGTGGTTCACGCTCCGCTGACCCCCGGCCCGGTGCCCCGGCCGCGCCCCTCGCGCACGGCTACTTCAGCGCGCCCGCCGTCAGGCCCGCCTGCACCTGGCGCTGGAAGATCACATAGACGATGAGCACCGGCAGCATGGCGATCACCATGCCCGCCATCAGTCCGCCCCAGTCGCCGTCGTAGCCCTGCTGGAGGGCGATCTGGGCGAGGCCCTGTGTCAGCACGTACTTGTGCTCGTTCTGGTTGAGCACCATGGGCAGGAGATATTGGTTCCACTGACCCAGGAAATTGAAAATGCCGATGCTGATCAGGCCCGGCTTGGCCATCGGGAGCATCACCTGGAAGAAGGTCCGGGTGTGCGAGGCGCCGTCGATCATCGCGGCCTCGGCGACCGAGGTCGGCAGGGTACGGAAGAAGGCCGTCATGAAGAACACCGTGAACGGCAGCGAGAACGCGATGTAGACCAGGATCAGCCCGGGATACGTCGCCAGCAATTGGACACCGGGAAAGTCCCGCAGCACGAAGAACAGCGGAATGACGAGCATGAAGACCGGGAAGGACATCCCGGCCACGAAGAGGTAGTAGACGAAGCGGTTGCCGGGGAAGGAATAGCGGGCCAGCACATAGCCCGCCATCGAGCCGAGCACCATGGTGCCGACGACCGAACAGCCCACCACGATGATGGTGTTGAGGAAATACCGGCCGATGTTGGCCCGGTCCCAGGCGTGCGCCCAGTTCTCGAAGTGCAACGAGCGCGGCAGCGACCACGGCGAGCCGAGGATGTCGCCGCTGCTCTTGAAGGAGCTCCACAGCACCCAGAGCAGCGGCAGCCCCACCATGAGCGCCCAGACGACGAGAATGCCGTGCGAGAAGACATTCAGCACCGCACCCTCGGCCCTGCCGCGGTCCACGCCCCGGCCGCCCCGCCGCTCCGCCGGGGCCGCGCCCTCGGCGTCCTCCGCGGGCACCGCGCCCGCTTCCGTCGTCATCCGTCCGTACCCCTAGAACTCGATCCGCTAGAACTCGATCCGCTCACGACGCGCGAAACGCATGGTGAGCACGGCGAACAGCAGGGTCACGATGAGCATGGCGATGCCCATGGCCGATGCATAGCCGAATTGGCTGTCCCGGAAGGCGGTTTGGTAGAGCCGCAGCGGCACCACGTCCGTCGCCCCGTCCGGGCCGCCCATGTTCACGGACATGATCTGCACGAGCGCGAACGCGTCCATCGCGATGATGCCCATGTAGACCCAGCCGGTCTGCACGGTGTCCCACAGCAGCGGAAGCGTGATCCGGAAGAAGGTGTGCGCGCGGCCCGCGCCGTCCAGCAGCGCCGCCTCGTAGATATCGCGTGGAATGGAGGCCATGGCCGCCGAGAACAGGACCACGTAGAAACCGACGTTCGCCCAGACCATCACGACCATGATGCAGGCCAGGGCGAGGCTCTTCTCGCCCAGCCAGGCGCTCTGCAGGGAATCCAGACCCACGGCCCCCAGCAGGGAGTTGAGCATGCCGTCCGAGGGGTCCGGATTGTAGATGTTGAACCAGATCACCGAGATGATGGTGATGGAGATGACCTGGGGGAAGAAGAAGACGAATTTATAGAACCTCGTCCCCCGCACCCCCGTGATCACCGCACCCCGGCGCGCCCTGCCGCCCGCGTTGAGCATGAAGGCGAAGAACAGCCCGAGCGCCAGGGTCACGACCGGCACCAGCACCAGCATGATGACGTTGTGCTTGAGCGCGTTCCAGAACTCGTCGCTGTGCAGGAGCTTGTCGTAGTTGTGGAATCCGGTGTACTTGGCCGCGCCCTTGAGCCCGCTCCAGTCGGTCATCGCGATCTGGAACGCCTGGACGAACGGCGAGATCACAAAGATGGCGTAGATCGCCAGTGGCAGGGCCAGGAACCCCGCGATGAACCGGTACTTGCCGTGCCGCATGCCGCCTCCCGGCCCTTCCTCCGCAACCGCCGACCCTGACCGCTGACCCTGACCGCTGAATCCGACCGCCGAACCCGGCCGCCGAAAGCCGTCAGGCCGACCGGTGGAACTTGGTGACGGAGCCGTCCTTGGCGGTCTCGTCCGCGTACTGCTGCGTCTTCCTGATCCACTCGGCGGCCTTGAGGTCGCCGGTGAGCAGCTGGCTGGTGAGGCCGCCCATCTTCTCGTCCGTCAGCTTGGGGTACCACTCCTGCAGCTGGATCATCAGCAGGTTCTGCGTACCGCCCGCGTCCTTGACCGCCTTCGCGGCGGAGGCCAGGCCCGGGGAGAGCGAAGCCCCTTCGGCGCCCTGGGTGTTGCTGGTCAGCGAGTGGACCTTCTGCGCGAAGTTCTGCGCGTGCTTCTTCGACAGCATGATGCGCAGCAGCTCCATGCCGCCGGCCGGGTTCTTGCCGCCCTTGGCGACGATGAACGGCTCGCTCGGCTCCGCGCGCACCGCGCCGTGCGGCATCTTGTCGCCGGACCCGCCGTCGAAGAGGGCGCCGACGGCCATGTCGAAGTCCTTCGGGGTGGTCGGGGTCGCCTCGTTCTCCACCCAGGAGCCGTTGGGGATGAAGACGGCCTTGCCCTTGGTCCAGGAGGTCTGCGCCTGGATATGGGTCAGCCCCTGGCTGCCCGCGAGGAAGTACCCCTTGGCGGCCAGCTCCTCGTAGTGCCCGATGACCTGCTTGACCGCGTCGCTGGAGGTCCAGGCGTTGGGCTCCAGGTTGTCGATCGCGATCCACCGGTCCAGGCCGCCGATCTTGGCGATCTGCGGGAAGATATTGAAGTGGACGTAGTACGGGTACTTGCCCGGATAGGTCCAGGGCGCGATGCCCGCCTTCTTGATCTCCTCGCAGAGCTTGATCATGTCATCGAGGGACTTCGGATAGGTCCAGCCCTTGTCCTTGAGCAGCTTCTGCGAATACCAGGTGCCGTAGACGGTGAAGGCGTAATAGAGAACGTCGAAGGCGTCCTTGTGCTTGCCCTTTTCGATGGTGCTCGGATAGAGGACGTCCCTGATCTTCTTCTTGGGGTCGTCCAGCGACGGGGCGTCGAGCAGCGGGGTCAGATCGAGCAACTGCCCTTGCGAGGAGAGCTTGTTCATGTCCAGGTGGTCGGCGCCGGAATTGTCGATGACGTCCGGCGGATTGCCGCCGGCGAAGCGGGGCTGGAGCTTGGGGCCGATCTGCTGGGTGCCGGTGTGCTGGACGTCGGCGCCGTACGCGGACTTGTAGTCGGCCTCGGCGTCCTTGGCGTACTGGTCGCCGAGGCCGCCCTTGAAGATGAACGCGTCGAGCGGGGCACCGTTCTTGACGCCGAGCGGATTCTTCTCCGACGCCTTTCCCTGATTCCCCTTGTCCGTACCGCTGTTGCTGTCGTCACCACCGCCACCGGTGGCACACGCGGTCAGCACACTCATCGACGGCACCGCGATCAGTCCGAGCGCCGCGGTCCGCTTGACCAGATCGCGCCGGCTGAATTCCGATGTGGATCCCATGCTCAAGTCCTCGCCTTCTCCAGGACTCAGGCGGTGTACCGGTCTCCCCTTGCGAACCGTGCGAACCGGCCTTGGCCGAAGGGCCCGACACCGCGGGTCGGTTGAAGCTTGGTGTGCTGGGCGTGCGCCGGGATCGGTGATGTGCTCACGGCGCTCCCGTCCGCCGTTTTCTCCCCCGGATCCGCCGTGACGGCCCACGGCCGCCCCGGATCCGACAGGTATAGTCCACTTCACATCAACTGGGCAAGATCGAGAGCGGCTTCGACCGTCAGTCTTTCCCTAGTTGAGACCTCCCCAACCCGCGGCACCGCCGCGACGACACCAATATTCGAACCCTTGACACCACTGGCGTCTCACGCCCTACTTATCTCTGCGCGACTCAGGTGACAACGTTGTCGGTTTCGTGGAGAGGCCAGGCCAGTGATGCGGCAGAGTCAGCGACAGGGAACCCGACACCGATGGCGTAGTCTCGGCCGCCCCTTGGCCCTCCTCACGGCCGCGCTGGTGGTGACGGCCACTCAGACCCCGCAGGCCGCCTCGGCGATGAGCACCGCGGCCGCCGTACGCGCGGACGCCGCCGCCCAGCGCTTCGCCTCCTCCTTCGAACCGGGCGACCCGCAGCCCGATTGGCGCAACACCGTGGAGACCGGCCCCGACGGACGCGGGAGATCCGCCGGGGTCGACGGCGGTGACACGGCGGGCGGCATCCCCGGCAATGTCACCGACAAGGTCACCGCCGTCCGGGCGAGCGGTGAGAACGCCGGCGCCGGAGAGGGCAAGGAGAACCTCTTCGACGGCGAGCCCACGACCAAATGGCTTGTCTTCGAACGCGCCCCCTGGGTGGAATTCGAGCTCTCCGGACCGGTCACGGCCGTGCGCTACGCGCTGACCTCCGCCAATGACGCCCCCGGCCGGGATCCCAGGAACTGGACGCTCAAGGGCTCCGACGACGGCAGGACCTGGACGACCCTGGACAGCCGCACCGACGTGTCCTTCGAAAAGCGCCTCCAGACCAAGGAGTTCTCCTTCGCCAACAGCACGCCCTACCGGCAGTACCGGCTGGACATAGCCCACAACAACGGCGATGACATCACCCAGCTGGCGGAGCTGCAGCTGGCCACCGCGGACAGCGGCGCTCCCCCGCCCCGGGAGATGCGCAGCCAGGTCGACTCCGGCCCCGCGGGCTCACCGACGGCCAAGGCCCGCGCCGGTTTCACGGGCACCCACGCCCTGCGCTACGGCGGCAGACACCTGGCGACCGGGCGCGCCTACGCCACCGACAAGATCTTCGCCGTGAAGGTCGCGGTCACCCCGAGGACCGTGCTCTCCTACAAGATCTTCCCCTCGATGCCCGAGGCCGACCCGCGCTATCCGGCCACCCACGCCTCGATCGACCTGGCCTTCACCGACGGCACCTATCTGAGCGAGCTCGGCGCGGTCGACCAGCACGGCGCGCCCCTCACCCCGCAGGGGCAGGCCGCCTCCAAGACCCTCTATGCCAACCAGTGGAACAACAAGGAGTCGCGGATCGGCGCGGTGGCCGCGGGCAGGACCGTGGCCCGGGTGCTCATCGCCTATGACTCCCCCGTGGGCCCCGCGGCCTTCCGCGGGTGGGTGGACGACATCTCCCTCGCCCCGGCGCCGGAGGAGAGACCGGCGGCGCACCCCTCGGACTACGCCCTCACCACCCGCGGCACTCATTCCAGCTCGACCTTCTCGCGCGGCAACACCTTCCCCGCCACCGCGGTCCCCCATGGCTTCAACTTCTGGACCCCCGTCACCAATGCGGGCGCGACCGACTGGCTCTACCAGTACGCCGCGGCCAACAACGCCGACAACCTCCCCACCATCCAGGCGTTCGGCGCCAGTCATGAGCCGAGCCCCTGGATGGGCGACCGGCAGACCTTCCAGGTCATGCCCTCGACCGCCGCGGGCACCCCGGATGCCCGGCGCACGGCCCGTGCCCTCCCCTTCCACCACTCCCGCGAGATCGCGAAGCCGCACTACTACGGCGTCACCTTCGACAACGGGCTGAAGTCCGAGATCGTCCCCAGCGACCATGCGGCGATGATGCGTTTCACCTTTCCGGGGGAGAATTCCAGCGTCATCCTTGACAACGTCAGGAACGAGGGCGGTCTGACGCTCGACCCCGACCACGGGGTGATCACCGGCTATTCCGACGTGCGGAGCGGGCTGTCCACCGGCGCCGGGCGGCTGTTCGTCTACGGCGTCTTCGACGCGCCCGTCACCGCGAGCGGCAAGCTCGGCGGCTCCCCCAACACCCCGCGCAGCGCGATCAGCTCGATGGGCCCGGAGCAGCGGCCCCGGGCGGACGACGACCACACCCGGGGCGACGGCGTCACCGGCTACCTGCGCTTCCGGCCGGGCCAGGACCGGACCGTCACCCTGCGCATCGCGACCTCCCTCATCGGCGTCGACCAGGCGAAGGCCAACCTCGAACAGGAGATCCCGGCGGGCACCGCCTTCTCCGACGTGCACGACCGGGCCCGTGCCGCGTGGGACGACGTGCTGCACCGGATCGAGGTCAAGGGCGCGAGCCGGGACCAGCTCACCACCCTCTACTCCAACCTCTACCGCCTCTACCTCTATCCCAACTCGGGCTTCGAGAACACCGGATCGGCGGCACACCCGCACAGCAGCTACGCCAGCCCCTTCTCCCCGCCCGCCGGCGAGTCCACCCCGACACGGACCGGCGCGCGGATCGTCGACGGCGAGGTCTACGTCAACAACGGCTTCTGGGACACCTACCGCACCACCTGGCCCGCGTACTCCTTCCTCACCCCGAAGCGGGCGGGCAGGCTCGTCGACGGCTTCGTCCAGCAGTACAAGGACGGCGGCTGGATCTCCCGCTGGTCCTCCCCCGGCTATGCCGACCTGATGACCGGCACCAGCTCGGACGTCGCCTTCGCCGACGCCTGTGTGAAGGGCGTCCCGTTCGACGCGGAGGCCGCGTACGAGGCGGCGCTCAAGAACGCCACGGTGGCGCCCCCCAACCCCGGCGTGGGCCGCAAGGGCATGGAGACCTCCGCCTTCCTCGGCTACACCAGCACCACCACGCGCGAGGGCATGTCCTGGGCGATGGACGGCTACATCAACGACTTCGGCCTCGGGCGGATGGGCCAGGCCCTCTACGAGAAGACCCACAAGGCCCGCTACCGGGAGGAGTCCCACTACTTCCTGAACCGCGCCCGGAACTACGTCAAGCTCTTCGACCCGGCCGTCGGCTTCTTCCAGGGCAAGGACCCCTCCGGCGCCTGGCGGCTGACGCCCCGGCAGTACGACCCACGCGTCTGGGGGTACGACTACACCGAGACCAACGGCTGGAACTTCGCGTTCACGGTCCCGCAGGACAGCAGGGGGCTGGCCAACCTCTACGGCGGCCGCGACGGACTGGCGCGCAAGCTCGACACCTTCTTCCGCACGCCCGAGACCGGGTCGCCCGAGTTCGCCGGTTCGTACGGCGGTGTCATCCACGAGATGACCGAGGCCCGGGACGTCCGGATGGGCATGTACGGCCACAGCAACCAGCCCTCGCACCACATCGCCTACATGTACGACGCGGCGGGGCAGCCGTGGAAGACGCAGGCGAAGGTCCGCGAGGTGCTGTCCCGCCTCTACCTCGGCAGCGAGATCGGCCAGGGCTACCCGGGCGACGAGGACAACGGCGAGATGTCGGCCTGGTACGTCTTCAGCGCCCTCGGGTTCTACCCGCTGGTCATGGGCAGCGGGGAGTACGCGATCGGGTCGCCGCTGTTCACGGAGGCCACCGTCCACCTGGAGAACGGCCACGACCTGGTGATCAAGGCCCGCGACAACAGCGCCCGGAACGTCTATGTGCAGGGGCTGCGGGTCGACGGCAAGGAGTGGAACTCCACCGCGCTCCCGCACTCGGCGGTGGCGAACGGCGGGACGCTGGAGTTCACCATGGGCCCGCGGCCGTCCAAGTGGGCCAGCGGCCGGGACGCGGGCCCCGCCTCCCTCACCCGGGGCGACGCGGTGCCCGACCCGGAGGGCGATCTGACGACGCCCGGTACGTCGGCCCTCACCGACAACACCTCCGCCACGGAGGAGACCTTCACGGCGGCCCCGCTGGAGGTGCCGTCCGCCTCGCGCGTGACCTCGTACACCCTCACCTCGTCCGACCGCGCCAAGGCGCCGAAGGGCTGGGTCCTCAAGGGCTCCGCGGACGGCGAGAACTGGACGGAGGTCGACCGGCGCACGGGCGAGTCCTTCGCCTGGGACCGGCAGACCCGGGTCTTCTCGGTGCGCTCCCCGGGCACCTTCCGCCACTACCGGCTGGCGACTCTGGCCGGTGCGGGCACACTCGCAGAGATCGAGCTGATCGGCCCGAAACCCCCACAACATGATTGACAGGTAAAGAAAATGTGAAAGATCATGGTGGCCAAGCGGCGGGCCCGGACCGGGCCCGCCGCTCCTCACCTGAGACTTCCTGGAGACCCACGTGGCTCACCTTCCCGGCCGTACGCACGGCACCGCCGTGCGTCGCATCGCGACCGCGGTCGTCACCGCCGCCCTGGTCAGCGCCTCCGCCGGAACGGCCCTGGCCGACAGCCCCGCCGCCCACTCCTCGCGCTCCTCCTCCCCCGCGCTCGCCGCCGCCCAGTCGGCCGCGAAGCTCGCCGCCGCCGTCTCCGCCAAGCACCGCGCCGAGGCGCTGAACGGCGAGGCGAAGTCCGGCGATTACCCGAAGACGGGCCCGCAGGCCCCCAAGGCCGGCGCCCCGGGCCTGGCCGCGCCGCGCGCCAAGGCCAAGGCCGACGGCCCCACCGCCGAGGCCCCGTTCTTCCCGCTGAGCGCCGTCAACGGCGACGACCTCTACTTCTACTGGCCCGACGGCAAGGGCGGCATCACGCCCAAGGAGTACGTCACCAACGGCTGGAGCAGGATCAACGCCGCGACGCGGGTCGACCACGACCGGGACGGTATCGGCGAGGCCCTCTACATCCGCGACAACGACCAGAACATCATCTACGCGACCGAGAGCGGCGCGAAGGTCGTGGCGGACGACTGGGGCCAGTACGACCAGTTCTTCTCCCCGGGCAACCTCGGTGGCGGCAAGGAGTCCGACATCCTGGTGCGCGACCGCGAGGGTGTCCTCTGGCTCTACCTGGCCTACCCCGACGGCAGCCTGTCGGGCCGCAAGAAGGTCGGTCCGGGCTGGAACCAGTACACCGAGATCATGGGCCGCGGCGACCTCACCGGTGACGGCAAGACCGACATCGTCGCCCGGGACAAGGACGGCGTGCTGTGGCTCTACAAGGGCACCGGCGACTACACCAAGCCGTTCGAGACCAAGCAGCGCATCGGCGGCGGCTGGAACCAGTTCAACAAGCTGGCGGCCACGGGCGACGTGGACCAGGACGGCCGTTCCGACCTGATAGCCCGTGACAACGACGGCGCCCTGTGGCTCTACCGCGGCACGGGCAACGCGTCCCAGCCGTACAACTACAAGGTCAAGATCGGCAACTCCGGCTGGAACCAGTTCCGACTGCTGTTCTGACGGTACGTCAGCTCAAGTCGGCCGGCCTCCGCCGCCGCCCTCATACGGGGCGGCGGCGGAGTGCCAGGCGGGCGAGGGACCGCACGGGCCTGCCCAGTGCCAGCGCCAGCCCGGCGACGGGCAGGGTGAGCAGCACGATCCGGAGACACGCCGAGACCGTGCCGAGGGCCGGGAAGCCGGCCGTACCGGCCTTCTCCACCAGCAGGTCGACGGTCTGCCAGTCGGACCGGAGCAGTTGGGGCAGGTTGACGAGCACCGCGCCCAGTTGGAGGACGAGGGCCGGCACCAGGAACATGACCCACACCGTGACGACGATCTGCGGCCACCGCTTGAGCGCCCGGAGCCGCTCGTCCTGCGGGCGGCGGAGCACGAACCTCTTCAGGATGGGCGCGATGTACTTGAAGAGGTCGGGAATGCCGACCAGGTCAGCGACGATGTAGTAGCCGTCGAACCGCAGTGTGGGAAGAAGCTGCTGGATCATCTCCAGGTGGACGGAGAGGATCGCCACCAGGAGGAGCGGGCTTCCGGTCGACGTGTACAGCGCGAGCAGGCCCAGGACGAAGAGCGCGTTGAAGTAGACGCCGCCCAGGTCGGCCCGGATGCGCCCCGCGCGCCCCAGCCGGTACGAACTGGTGATGTCGGTGTAGAAGGCGGGCCACACCAGATAGATGCCGCATCCCATCGCCCCCGGCCGCGCGCCTCCGTAGCGGCATGCCGCGCCGTGGCCCATTTCGTGGAACACGCAGGAGGCGATGGCCAGGAGGACGACGAGAAGGACGTCGGCCGGGGACGAGAGGACCGTCCGCAGGGCCGCCCCGGTGTCCTGCGTCATCCACAGCCACACCTCGCCGCCCACGAACGTGCCCAGGACGCCGAGCACCAGCGGCGGCCGGAACAGCCAGGCGAACAGGCCGGAGAGGAACCATGTGGCCCGCTCCGGCAGTACCGCCAGCCGGAAGCGGAAGGCCAGGAACGGGTCGCTCTTCTGCGCGGGCGGGGGCGGGGAGCCGTCGCTGTAGGTCGTCAGGCCGAGCGGTACGAGCTTCTCGTCGATGAGGAAGACGATGTGTTCCGCGGTGAAACCCCGCCCCGTCTCCCGGCTGAGCTGCTCGGCGACGCGCTCCAGGGGCTGTCCGTCGAGCGCGCGGGCGACCTGGTAGAGCAGGGCAGGCAGGCGCACGACCTGCCCGTCCGGGCGGCAGACCAGGTGGGGCGGCTCGCGGTAACCGGAGTCCTCGAACTCGCCGACCAGTTCCGTGCCGGGCACCAGCGCGGGCAGTGACATGGGCGCTCTCCGTAGGGGGACAGAGTGCGGGGGAGGGCCGGACGCGCCCGGCCCTCCCCCGTGCGTACGACGTGCGGGTGACGCGCGTACGACGGACCGCTATGCGATCAGTGGCTGGAGATGGCCGCCGGGGTGCAGGTCACGTTGGCGGCGGGGTTCTCGGAGCCCAGGCCGAGCGAGCCCAACAGGCCCGGGGTGCCCTGCCGGTCGATGGACTGGCAGGACGAGAGGATCGTGGTGCCGTGGTCGCTCGGGGCGGGGGCGTGCACGACCCCGCCCCCGGCCGAGGCGGAGCTGCTGCTGGCACTGCCGGCGCCCGATCCGGAGCCGCCGTCCCCGTCGCCGAAGCCGAGCGGGGTGGCCATGATGCCCATGACGGTCCGCTCGGGCAGCACCTCGCCCGCGACGCCGTCGAGTTCCTCGAAGCTGATGGTGTTGTCCATTCCGTTCCCCTTCTGTAAGTCCTGATTGGCTCAATGACTGGAGATGGCCGCGGGAATGCACGTCGTCGTGTAGCCGGGGTCCCGGGAGGCGAGTCCCAGGAAGACGAGGAGCGGAGGACTTCCCGCGTTCTGCCGGTACTGGCAGGCGTAGGCGACCGTCGTTCCGTGGTCGGACTTCACCATGGCCGGATACACCGGCTGGCCGGATCCCGCCGGCATCACCCTCGACAGCACGAGCCGCGGAGGAAGCTCCTCGCCCGAAAGACGTGCGAGCTCCCCGAAAGTGACGGCGGTTCCCATGAGTTGTTCCCTCCCTGGGGAGCGACATCGTCCCGGCATCGACCCCCGCCGGAGACTAACCGGAAGCGGAATGCCCGACACTCCCCCAACGCTCCGATCACCCTTACGAGTTGGGGCGCCCCGCGGGTTGCCGAACACGACGAGGGCCGCACCCCGTACGAACGGGGTGCGGCCCTCAACCGGCCTTGCGGAACCGCCTACTTGCGGATCAGCGAGCGCAGCACGTACTGCATGATGCCGCCGTTGCGGTAGTAGTCCGCCTCACCGGGGGTGTCGATGCGGACGACCGCGTCGAACTCGACGCCCGTGTCGGTGGCGACCTTGACGGTACGCGGCGTGGTGCCGTCGTTCAGCTCGGTCACACCGGTGATGGAGAAGGTCTCCTCGCCGGTGAGGCCCAGGGACTCCGCCGTGGCGCCCTCGGGGAACTGCAGGGGCAGGACGCCCATGCCGATGAGGTTCGAGCGGTGGATGCGCTCGTAGGACTCGGCGACGACGGCCTTGACGCCGAGCAGCGCGGTGCCCTTGGCCGCCCAGTCGCGGGACGAGCCGGAGCCGTACTCCTTGCCGGCCAGGACGACCAGCGGGATGCCCTGCTCGATGTAGTTGCGCGAGGCGTCGTAGATGAAGGAGACGGGGGCATCCCCAGCAGCAGCGGCCTGCGTGAAGTCGCGGGTGAAGCCGCCCTCGGTGCCCGGCGCGATCTGGTTGCGCAGGCGGATGTTGGCGAACGTACCGCGGATCATGACCTCGTGGTTGCCGCGGCGGGAGCCGTAGCTGTTGAAGTCACGGCGGTCCACACCGTGCTCGGTGAGGTACTTGCCGGCCGGGGTGTCGGCCTTGATGGCACCGGCCGGGGAGATGTGGTCGGTGGTGACCGAGTCGCCCAGCTTCGCCAGCACGCGGGCACCGGCGATGTCGGTGACCGGGGTGGTCTCCATCGTCATGCCCTCGAAGTACGGGGGCTTGCGGACGTAGGTGGACTGCGCGTCCCACTCGAAGGTGTTGCCGGTCGGGATCGGCAGCGCCTGCCACTGGGCGTCGCCCGCGAAGACGTCCTGGTAGGACTTGTTGAACATGTCCTCGCCGATGGCGGTGGCCACGACGTCGTTGACCTCGGCCTCGGTCGGCCAGATGTCCTTGAGGAAGACTGGGTTGCCCTCGGTGTCCGTGCCCAGCGCGTCCTTGGTGATGTCCACCTTCATGGAGCCCGCGAGGGCGTACGCGACGACCAGCGGCGGGGAGGCCAGGTAGTTCATCTTGACGTCGGGGTTGATGCGGCCCTCGAAGTTGCGGTTGCCCGAGAGGACCGAGGTGACCGCGAGGTCGTGCTCGTTGACCGCCTTGGAGACCTCCTCCGGCAGCGGGCCGGAGTTGCCGATGCAGGTGGTGCAGCCGTAGCCGACGAGGTTGAAGCCGACCTTGTCGAGGTACGGGGTCAGGCCCGCCTTGTCGAAGTAGTCGGTGACGACCTTGGAGCCCGGGGCGAGGGTGGTCTTGACCCACGGCTTGCGGGTCAGGCCCTTCTCGACCGCCTTCTTGGCCACCAGCGCGGCGGCGACCATGACGTAGGGGTTCGAGGTGTTGGTGCAGGAGGTGATCGCGGCGACGGTGACGGCGCCGTGGTCGATCGTGTAGGTCGACCCGTCGGGGGCGGTGACGGTGGTCGGGCGGGACGGCACGCCGTTGGCGGCGGCCGGGCTGTCGGAGGCCGGGAAGGACTCCTTGCCCGCCTCGTCGGCGGTGTCGACGTAGTTGAGCACGTCGACGGCGAACTGCTGGGCGGCGTTCGCGAGGACGATGCGGTCCTGCGGGCGCTTCGGGCCGGCGATCGACGGGACGACCGTGGAGAGGTCGAGCTCCAGCTTCTCGGAGAAGTCCGGCTCGGCGGCCGGGTCCAGCCAGAGGCCCTGCTCCTTGGCGTACGCCTCGACGAGCGCGACCTGCTGCTCGGAGCGGCCGGTGAGCTTGAGGTAGTTCAGGGTCTCGCCGTCGATCGGGAAGATCGCGGCGGTGGAGCCGAACTCCGGCGACATGTTGCCGATGGTGGCGCGGTTGGCCAGCGAGGTGGCGGCGACGCCCTCGCCGTAGAACTCGACGAACTTGCCGACGACGCCGTGCTTGCGCAGCATCTCGGTGATGGTGAGCACCAGGTCGGTGGCGGTGGTGCCGGCGGGCAGCTCGCCCGTCAGCTTGAAGCCGACGACGCGCGGGATCAGCATGGAGACCGGCTGGCCGAGCATCGCGGCCTCGGCCTCGATGCCGCCGACGCCCCAGCCCAGCACGCCGAGGCCGTTGACCATGGTGGTGTGCGAGTCGGTGCCGACCAGGGTGTCCGGGTAGGCCTGGCCGCCGCGGACCATGACCGTGCGGGCCAGGTGCTCGATGTTCACCTGGTGGACGATGCCGGTGCCCGGGGGGACGACCTTGAACTCGTCGAAGGCGGTCTGGCCCCAGCGCAGGAACTGGTAGCGCTCCTTGTTGCGGCCGTACTCCAGCTCGACGTTCTGACCGAAGGCGTCCTTGGTGCCGAACTTGTCGGCGATGACGGAGTGGTCGATGACCAGCTCGGCCGGGGCCAGCGGGTTGATCTTCGCCGGGTCGCCGCCGAGCTCCTTCACGGCCTCGCGCATGGTGGCGAGGTCCACGACGCAGGGCACACCGGTGAAGTCCTGCATGATGACGCGGGCCGGCGTGAACTGGATCTCCTGGCTGGGCTGGGCCTGCGAATCCCAGTTGCCCAGCGCGCGGATGTGATCGGCGGTGATGTTCGCGCCGTCCTCCGTGCGGAGCAGGTTCTCCAGCAGCACCTTCAGGCTGTAGGGAAGGCGCGCGGCGCCCTCGACCTTGTCCAGCCGGAAGATCTCGTACGACTCGTCGCCCACCTGCAGCGTGCTGCGGGCGTCGAAGCTGTTCGCCGACACGACAGTCTCCTTCATGCATGAATTCGCGTACTGCGGCCATCCTGCCGCCCCGACACCGCGCGGATCCGCTAAGGTGTGCCTTAGTTAGGCATGCCTTACTGGCGCGACAGCGGTACGCCTCTCGGCAGATATCTCGATGTCGAGATAACTCTAATACATCACCGGGGAACGGTCATGTCGTGGCCCTGGCGGGCGTCGATACAACAGCACTTATATAAGCGCTGTTACGATGGCCGCATGCCCAAGGAGCGCACACCCGACCCCACCCGGCACAGCCTCTGGCGGCCCTTGCGGCTGCTCCAGGAGTCGATGGACGCCGACATCGCCCGGCTCTACACCGAGCGGCGGATCGACGGACTCAAGCCGAGCTACGTCCTGGAGTTGCTGCGGCTGCACGACCGCGGCCCGATGACCATCACCGAGCTGGCCGAGTCGGTCGGCCGGACGCACTCGGCCCTCAGTCAGAAGGTGGCCGCCATGCGCGCGGCGGGCTGGGTGCGGACGGTCGCGGGCGACGACGGGCGCAGCAAGAAGGTGACGCTCACGGACGAGGCGCGCGCCGTCGTCGGCCGCCTGGCCGCGGAATGGCGGGCCACCGAGGCGGCACTCGCCGATGTCGAGGCCGAGCTCCCCTATCCGCTCACCCGGGTCGTCGCGGACATCGAAGCGGCCCTGGCGCGCAAGAGCTTCCACGACCGGATCGCCGAGAAACTGGCGCAGGACCCCGCATGGGAGTGACGGGCCCTCGCGCGGCGCCGGGACGTACGGGGCTGGGGCGCGTCCTGCTCGACGTGACGCCGTTACGGTCGTCGCGGGCGTTCCGGCGGCTGTGGCTCGGTCAGGCGCTCTCCGGGATCGGCAGTCAGATGGCGCTCGTCGCCGTGGCGTTCGAGGTCTGGCAGCTGACGGGGAGCACCGTCTGGACCGGTGCGGTCGGTCTGGCCCAGGCGGTTCCGCTCGTCGCGCTCGGGCTCTTCGCCGGGTCGGTCGCCGACCGCGTGGACCGGCGGAGGCTCTCGCTCGTCATGACCGGTGGGCAGGCCGCCGTCGCGCTCTTCCTCGCGCTGCAGGGTCTCCTCGGGCGCTTCCCGGCCACGGGGGTGCTGGCGCTGGTGGCGGTGCAGTCCTGCTTCGTCGCGGGCGGCGGCCCGGCCGCGCGTACCTTCGTCCCGAGCCTGCTGCCCCGGGAACAGGTGGCGGCCGGACTGGCGCTGAACCGCGTCGCGTTCCAGGGCGCGCTGCTGGCGGGGCCCGCGCTGGGCGGGCTGGTCGTGGGCGTATGGGGCGTCGGCGGCTGCTGCCTGCTCGACGCGGTCACGTTCGGGGCCGCGTTCGTCGGCGTGTCCGGTCTGCCGCGGTCGGTCCCTGTGGGCGGGTCGGCCCGGCCCGGCCTGCGCGGCGCGGCGGACGGGCTGGCCTTCCTGGTCCGCGCTCCTGTCGTCCGCGGGGCGTTGCTCACGGATCTGGCCGCCACCGTGCTGTCGATGCCGGTCGGCCTGTTTCCCCTGGTCAACACGGAGCGGTTCGGCGGCGATCCACGCACGCTGGGGCTGTTCCTCGCGGCGATCGCGGTCGGCGGCGGCGTCGCGTCCCTCTTCTCCGGCGCCTTCACCCGCTCCCCGCGCCCCGGTCTGGTCATGCTCGGCGGATCGGCCGTCTGGGGCGTGGCGCTCGCACTGTTCGGGCTGATGTCCCACCCGTGGGCCGGACTGGCCTGTCTGGCTTTGGCGGGGGCGGCCGACACCGTCTCCGTGGTGTCCCGGAGCACCATCGTCCAGCTGCACACACCCGGTGAACTGCTCGGGCGCGTCGGCGCCGCCGAGCAGATCGTCGGGCAGGCGGGTCCGGATCTCGGCAATCTGCGCGGCGGGCTGCTGGCGGACGCCACGTCAGGTGCGGCGGCCCTGGTCAGCGGCGGCCTGCTGTGTGTCGGGGCCGTCGCCCTGGTGGCGGCGGGCACACCGGGGCTGCGCCGCCACCGGACGTCCGGCGGCCGTACCGCCACCCCCGGCGCGAGTGTCGGCGCGCGCGCCGGGGCGCCGAAGCACACCCGGGCGCGCAGCGCCACCGAAGCTCCCGCCCAGGGGGAAACAGGCCGCCCGAGGGGCCTGTCGGCCGGTCATGCGGGGAAGAAATGACCGTCAGGAAGGCGACACAAGGAAGAAATCTCATATCTGAGATACCGTCTGACTCATGACAGACGCCTACCTCGCCCGCATCGGCAAGCTCATCCGCGACGCACGGCAGCACCGAGGCTGGACCCAGTCGCAGCTCGCGGACGCGCTCGGCACCAGTCAGAGCGCCGTCAATCGCATCGAGCGGGGAAATCAGAACATCAGCCTTGATATGATCGCCCGGATCGGCGAGGCCCTCGACAGCGAGATCGTCTCCCTCGGGTACGCGGGCCCGATGCATCTGAGGGTCGTCGGCGGGCGCCGCCTCTCCGGCGCCATCGACGTCAAGACCAGCAAGAACGCCTGTGTGGCCCTGCTCTGCGCGACCCTGCTCAACGCCGGGCGCACGACCCTGCGCCGGGTCGCGCGGATCGAGGAGGTCTACCGGATCCTGGAGGTCCTCGGCAGCATCGGCGTCAGGGCCCGCTGGATCAACGACGGCAACGACCTGGAGATCGTCCCGCCCGCCGAGCTGGACCTGGCCTCGATGGACACCGAGGCCGCCCGCCGCACCCGCAGCGTGATCATGTTCCTCGGGCCGCTGCTGCACCGCATGGAGCACTTCAAGATTCCGTACGCGGGCGGCTGCGACCTCGGCACCCGGACCGTGCAGCCGCACATGACCGCGCTCCGGCACTTCGGCCTGGAGGTCACCGCGACCGACGGCACCTACCACGCGCAGGTCGACCGTTCGGTCGCACCCACCCGGGCGATCGTGCTGACCGAGCGCGGCGACACCGTCACCGAGAACGCGCTCCTCGCGGCGGCCCGCCACGACGGCGTCACCGTCATCCGCAACGCCAGCTCCAACTACATGGTCCAGGACCTCTGCTTCTTCCTGGAGGAGCTGGGCGTACGGGTCGAGGGCATCGGCACCACCACCCTCACCGTGCACGGCGTGGCCACCATCGACCGCGACGTCGACTACGCGCCCTCCGAGGACCCGGTGGAGGCCATGAGCCTGCTGGCCGCGGCCGTCGTCACCGAGTCGGAACTGACGATCCGCCGCGTCCCCGTGGAGTTCCTGGAGATCGAGCTCGCCGTCCTGGAGGAGATGGGCCTCGACCACGAGCGCAGCCCCGAGTACCCGGCGAACAACGGCCGTACGCGGCTGCTGGACCTGACCGTGCGCCCCTCCAAGCTGCGGGCGCCGATCGACAAGATCCACCCGATGCCGTTCCCCGGCCTCAACATCGACAACGTGCCGTTCTTCGCGGCCATCGCCGCGGCGGCGCAGGGGCAGACCCTCATCCACGACTGGGTCTACGACAACCGCGCCATCTACCTCACCGACCTCAACCGCCTCGGCGCCGACGTCAAGCTCCTCGACCCGCACCGCGTCCTGGTCGAGGGCCCCACCCGCTGGCGCTCCGCCGAGATGATGTGCCCCCCGGCGCTGCGCCCGGCGGTGGTCGTCCTCCTGGCCATGATGGCCGCCGAGGGCACCTCGGTCCTCCGCAACGTCTATGTCATCAACCGCGGTTACGAGGACCTCGCGGCCCGCCTCAACTCCATCGGTGCCCAGATCGAGATCTTCCGGGACATCTAGCCGGTTCCCGGGGTGAAGCCGACCACGTCGGCTTCACCCCAGTACCGCCACCCCCTCCACCTCCACCAGCGCCTCCGCGTCCCAGAGGCGGGTCACGCCGAGGACGGCCATCGCCGGGTAGTCGCGGCCCGCCAGGCGGCGCCAGGTGGTGCCCAGTTCGTGGGAGGCGGCGCGGTAGGCGGGGAGGTCGGTGGTGTAGACCGTGAGTCTCGTCAGGTCGGCCGGGGTGCCGCCTGCCGCCCGGAGGGCGTGCAGGAGGTTGGCGAGAGCGCGGTCGAACTGGGTGGGGAGGTCGGCGGCGACGAGGCGGCCGGTGTGGTCGAGGGCGGTCTGGCCGGCCAGGAAGACCAGGCGGGTGCCGGTGGCGAGCACCGCGTGGGAGAAGCCCCGGGGCGGGGCGAGTCCGGGCGGGTTCACGCGCTCGTGGGTCATCGGTGGAGCTCCTTCGCGATGATCGTGCGCTGGACCTCGGTGGCGCCCTCGTAGATACGGGGCGCGCGGACCTCGCGGTAGAGGTGTTCGAGGAGGTGGCCGCGCTGGAGGGCGCGGGCGCCGTGGAGTTGCACGGCCGCGTCCACGACGTACTGGGCGGCCTCGGTGGCGTACAGCTTGGCCATGGCGGAGCGGGCCGCGAGGCCGGACTCCCGCGCGTCGTACGCGGCCGCCGCCGCGTACACCAGGAGGGCGGCGGCCTCCGTGCGGGTGGCCATGTCGGCGAGGCGGTGGGAGACGGCCTGGAGGTCCTTCAACGGGCCGCCGAACGCCCGGCGTCCACCGGTGTGGGCCACGGCGGCGTCGAGCGCGGCGCGGGCCATGCCGACGGCGAAGGCGCCGACGCTCGGGCGGAAGAGGTCGAGGGTGCGCATGGCGACGCGGAAGCCGTCGCCCACCTCGCCGAGGACGTCGCCGGGGCCGACGGGGACGCCGTCGAAGGCGAGCGCGCCGACGGGGTGCGAGGCGAGCATGTCGAGCGGTTCCCCGCCGAGCCCGGCCCGGCCGGCGGGGACGAGGAAGGCGGTGATGCCCCGGGCCCGGCCGCCCTCGGGGCCCGTACGGGCGAAGACGGCGTACAGGTCGGCCTCGGGCGCGTTGGAGATCCAGCGCTTCTCGCCGGTCAGCCGCCAGCCGGGGCCGTCCGGTTCGGCGCGCAGGGCGAGGGCCGCCGCGTCGGACCCCGCGCCCGGCTCGCTGAGCGCGAACGCCGGTACGGCGCGCCCGGCGACGACCTCGGGCAGCCACCGGGCGCGCTGTTCCGGGGTGCCGGACAGGACGACGGGGTACGCGCCGAGCCCCTGGAGGGCGAGGGCCGTCTCGGCGTCCGTGCACTCGCGGGCGAGAGCCTCGCGCAGCAGGCAGAGGTCCATGGCCCGTACGGGGCCGTCGGCGGGGAAGAGCCGGGCGAGCAGCCCGAGTTCGCCGAGGGCGGCGACGAGGGGGCGGTCGACGCGGCCCTGGGGTCCCGCCTCCGCCAGTGGCCGGAGGTTTTCCGAGGCCAGCGCGCGCAGTTCCGCGTACCAAGTACGTTGGGCCGGGTCGAGCGCGAACAGATGGGAGGTGCAGGGCTGGGCCGGCATCGGGCGTCCCCTTCTCGATCACATATCGCGTTCAGTTGACTGCCGTCACCAAGTCGATACGCTGACAGCGGATTCGCACGGCTGGCAAGACCCCCGTTCTCCCCCATCTCATCGGCATCTCATCGGCGCGAGGGGGCGCATCCGCGATGGAGCTCAAGCCGTCGGCCCATGTCGACACCTTCCCGCGCGACCATCTCCCGCCCGCCGGGCAGTGGCCCGTCCTCCGCTTCGATCTCGCAGGCCCGGCCGCGCTGCGCTACCCCGACCGGCTCAACTGCGGCGCGGAGCTGCTGGACGCGACGGCCCTGCGGCTGGGCGCGGACCGCCCGGCCGTACGGGACGGGGCGGGCCGCGTCTGGTCGTACGGGGAGCTGCGGGGGCACGTCGACCGGATAGCGCACACGCTCACCGCCGATCTGGGGGTGGTGCCCGGCAACCGGGTGCTGCTGCGCGGCCCCACCACGCCCTGGCTGGCGGCCTGTTGGCTCGCGGTGATGAAGGCGGGGGCGGTCGCGGTGACCGTCCTGGCGGCGCAGCGTCCGCGCGAGCTGGCGACGGTCTGCGAACTCGCCCGCATACGGCACGCGTTGTGCGACACCCGGTCGGTCGACGACCTGGCGCGGGCGTCGGTGACCTCCTTACGGGTCACGCCGTACGGCGGGGAGTCGCCGGACGACCTGCTGCGGCTGGCCGCGGACAAACCCCCATCGTATGCGGCGGTGGAGACGTCCGCCGACGACGTCGCCCTGATCGCCTTCACCTCGGGCACCACGGGGCGCCCCAAGGGGTGTGTGCATTTCCACCGGGACGTGCTCGCCGTCGCCGACACGTTCTCGGCGGGGGTGCTGCAGCCGCGCCCGGACGACGTCTTCGCGGGCAGCCCGCCGCTCGGCTTCACCTTCGGTCTCGGCGGGCTGGTGATCTTCCCGATGCGGGCGGGCGCGTCCGCGCTGCTGGCCGACTGGGCGGGGCCGGAACGGCTGTTGGAGGACATCGAGGGGCACCGGATCTCGGTGCTGTTCACCGCGCCGACCGCGTACCGCGCGATGCTCGCCCGGCTGGGCGCGTACGACACCTCGTCCCTGCGCCGCTGCGTGTCGGCGGGCGAGCACCTGCCCGCGGAGCTCTGGCACGCGTGGCGGCGCGCCACGGGGCTCCGGCTCATCAACGGCATCGGCGCGACCGAGATGCTGCACATCTTCATCTCCGCCGCCGACGACGCCGCGCGTCCCGGCAGCACCGGGCTGCCGGTGCCGGGTTACGAGGCGCGGGTCGTCGGGGCGGACGGCCGGCCGGTGCCGGACGGGGAGCCGGGGCTGCTGGCCGTGCGCGGCCCCACCGGCTGCCGTTATCTCGCCGACGACCGGCAGGCCGCGTACGTGCGGGACGGCTGGAACCTCACGGGGGACACCTATGTCCGGGAGCACGACGGTTACTTCCGGTACGTCGCCCGCGCGGACGACATGATCATTTCGGCGGGCCACAACATCGCGGGCCCCGAGGTGGAGGAGGCGCTGCTGCGGCATCCGCAGGTGCTGGAGGCGGCGGTCGTCGGGCGGCCGGACGAGCGGCGCGGCGAGGTGGTCGTCGCGCATGTGGTGCTGCGGCCCGGTGTGCCGCGCACCGGGGAAACGGCCGCGGAGTTACGGGAGTTCACCAAAAAGGAGATCGCGCCTTACAAGTGCCCTCGCGAGATCGTGTTCATGGATGCCCTCCCGCGTACGCCCACCGGCAAACTGCAGCGCTTCCGGCTGCGCAACGGAGCTTTACAGTTTCCCCGTGACTGACCAGCAACCACTCCATACTCCTCGGTCCCTCATCGTCACCTTCTACGGCGCGTACGGTCGCGGCCGCGCGGATCAGCCGGCCGGGCGTCCGGTGCCGATCGCGTCCCTGATCCGGTTGCTGGCCGCCGTGGGGGTGGATTCGCCCTCGGTACGGTCGGCCGTCTCCCGGCTGAAACGGCGCGGGCTGCTCGTCCCGGACCGCACGCCCGAGGGCGCGGCGGGGTACGGACTGTCGGACGCGGCCCGGCAGTTGCTGGACGACGGCGACCGGCGGATCTACGGCCGGGCGTCGACGCGGTCCGGCGGCGGCTGGCTGCTGGCGGTGTTCTCGGTGCCCGAGGAGGAGCGGCACAAGCGTCATCTGCTGCGGTCGCGGCTGTCGCGGCTGGGGTTCGGCACGGCGGCGCCCGGGGTGTGGATCGCCCCGGCGCATGTGCACGAGGAGACCCGGCACACGCTGGAGCGGCTGGAACTGGCCTCCTACGTCGACCTGTTCCGGGGCGGTCACCTCGGGTTCGAGCCGACCGCGGAGGCCGTGGGCCGGTGGTGGGACCTGGAGTCGCTGGCGGCGCAGCACCGGTCCTTCCTGCAGATCCACGAGCCGGTGCTGCACCGGTGGGCGCGGCGGCGCACCGTTCCGCCGCGCGACGCCTACCGGGACTACCTCCTCGCGCTGGACTCCTGGCGGAGGCTGCCGTACGCCGATCCGGGGCTGCCGGTGGCGCTGCTGCCCATGGACTGGCCGGGGTCGCGGGCGGCGCGGGTCTTCGCGGCGCTGCACACGCGGCTGCGGGAGGCGGGGGCGCGGTTCGTGCAGGCGGACATCGGGACGGACATCGGGACGGGCGGCGGGTAGGCGGCGGGCGCGTCAGGTGCCGCGCCCTGTCGGTGGTTTGCGGCTGCCTGCCCGGTACGGGGCGGGCCAGGGCGCGCCGGGGCCGCTGTAGCCCTGGTCCGCGGCGGCGTGCAGGGTCCAGTGCGGGTCGTAGAGGTGGGGGCGGGCGAGGGCGCAGAGGTCGGCGCGGCCCGCCAGGATCAGGGAGTTGACGTCGTCCCAGGAGGAGATGGCGCCGACGGCGATGACCGGGATGCCCGCCTCGTGGCGGATCAGGTCGGCGAAGGGCGTCTGGTAGGAGCGGCCGTACGCGGGCCGTTCGTCGGGGACGACCTGGCCGGTGGAGACGTCGAGGGCGTCGGCGCCGTGCTCGGCGAAGGCGCGGGCGATGGTGACGGCGTCGTCGTCGGTGGTGCCCCCGTCGGCCCAGTCGGTGGCGGAGACGCGGACGGTCATGGGCCGGTCGGCGGGCCAGACGGCGCGGACGGTGTCGAAGACTTCGAGGGGGTAGCGGAGCCGGGCGGCGAGGGTGCCGCCGTAGGCGTCGGTGCGGCGGTTGGTGAGCGGGGAGAGGAAGCTGGAGAGCAGATAGCCGTGCGCGCAGTGGAGTTCGAGGAGGTCGAAGCCGGAGCGGGCGGCGGCTTCGGCGGACCGCCCGAACTGCTCGCGTATGACGGCCATTTCGTCCGGCGTCAGGGCGTGCGGGGTCTGGTTGACGCCGGGCCGGTAGGGCAGGGGCGAGGGGGCGACGACGGGCCAGTTGCCGTACGGGAGGGGCTGGTCGATGCCTTCCCACTGGAGGCGGGTGGAGCCCTTGCGGCCGGAGTGCCCGAGCTGGAGGCCGATGGCGGTGCCGGGTGCCCGCGCGTGGACGAAGTCGGTGACGCGGCGCCAGGCGGTCTCGTGCTCCGGCGCGTACAGGCCCGTGCAGCCGGGGGTGATGCGCCCGCGGGGGCTGACGCAGACCATTTCGGTCATCACCAGTCCGGCGCCGCCGAGGGCGCGGGCGCCGAGGTGGACGAGGTGGAAGTCGCCGGGGGTGCCGTCGACGGCGGAGTACATGTCCATCGGCGAGACGACGACGCGGTTGCGCAGGGTCAGGCCGCGCAGCCGGAAGGGGGTGAACATCGGCGGGGTGCCGGGCGGTACGCCCGCCTCCGCCTCGACGGCGGCGACGAAGGCCGGGTCGCGCAGGCGGAGGTTGTCGTGGGTGACGCGGCGGCTGCGGGTGAGGAGGTCGAAGGCGAAGCGGTGGGGCGGCCGGTCCACGTGGCCGGCGAGGTTCTCGAACCATTCGAGGCTGGCGCGGGCGGCGCGCTGGGTGGACTCCACGGCGGGGCGCCGTTCGGCCTCGTACGCGGTGAGGGCCCCGGGGACGGAAGGCGCCTCCTGGAGGTGGCGCACGAGGGCGAGGGCGTCCTCGACGGCGAGTTTGGTGCCGGAGCCGATGGAGAAGTGGGCGGTGTGGGCGGCGTCGCCGAGGAGGACGGTGTTGCCGTGCGACCAGCGGGCGTTGACGACGGTGCGGAAGGCGGTCCAGGCGGAGCGGTTGGCGCGCAGGGGGCGGCCGTCGAGGAGACGGGCGAAGTACTTGCCGCACTGTTCGACGGAGGCGGCCTCGTCGCAGCGGTCGAGCCCGGCGCGCCGCCAGACCTCTTCGCGCATCTCGACGATGACGGTGCTGGCGTCGGCCCGGTAGGGGTAGGCGTGCAGCTGCATCAGCCCGTGCTCGGTCTCGGCGGTCTCGAAGCGGAAGGCGGCGAGGGCGAAGCCCGCGGAGAGCCAGATGTAGCGGCACCGGTGGGTGGTGAGGGTGGGGCGGAAGTGTTCCCGGTGGGTGGCGCGGGTAATGCTGTGCACTCCGTCGGCGGCGATGACGAGGTCGTGGGTGCGGGCCAGTTCGGCGGCGGGCGGGGCCTCGGCGCGGAAGCGGAGGCCGACGCCGAGGCCGCGGCAGCGCGCGTGGAGGATCTCCAGGAGGCGACGGCGGCCCAGGGCGGCGAAGCCGTGGCCGCCGGAGGTCAGGGTACGGCCGCGGTGCACGATGTCGATGTCGTCCCAGCGGACGAACTCGGCGCGCAGCGCGGCGTGGACGTCCCGGTCGGCGCTCTCGATGCCGCCGAGGGTCTCGTCGGAGAGGACGACGCCGAATCCGAAGGTGTCGTCGGGGGCGTTGCGCTCCCAGAGGGTGACCTCGCCGCCGGGGTCGTGACGTTTCAGCAGGGCGGCGGCGTAGAGGCCGCCGGGGCCGCCGCCGATGACCGCGACCCGCATGGTCACCGCCCCCGCCAGGCGGGCGGCCGCTTCTCGGTGAAGGCGGCGTGGAATTCCGCGTAGTCGGCGCTGTTCATCAGCAGGGCCTGGGTGGCGGCGTCGAGTTCGACGGACGCGGCGAGCGGCATGTCGAGCTCGGCGGTGAGCAGGGCCTTGGTCTGGGCGTGGGCGAGGGCGGGCCCGGCGGCGAGGCGGCGGGCGAGGCACTGCGCCGCGGCGGCGGCCCCGCCCTCGTCGGTCAACTGGCTGATGAGGCCGATGCGTTCCGCCTCGTCGGCGCGCACGGGCTCGCCGAGCATCAGCAGCCGGGTGGCGTGCCCGAGGCCGACGACGCGCGGCAGCAGATAGGCGGCGCCCATGTCGCCGCCGGAGAGGCCGACCTTGGTGAAGAGGAAGGCGAAGCGGGCGGTGGGGTCGGCGACCCGGAAGTCGGCGGCGAGCGCGAGGACGGCGCCCGCGCCCGCCGCGACCCCGTGCACGGCGGCTATCACGGGGAACGGGCAGGTGCGCAGGGCCTGGACGACCTGTCCGGTCATCCGGTTGAAGTCGAGGAGGGCCGCGGTGTCCATGGCCAGGGTCGCGCCGATGATGTCGTCGACGTCGCCGCCGGAGCAGAAGCCGCGGCCCTCGCCGCCGAGCACGAGGGCCCGTACGGAGCCGTCGCGGGCGAGCTCGGGCAACAGGTCGCGCAGGTCGGCGTAGGCGCCGAAGGTGAGGGCGTTGAGCTTGGCGGGGCGGGAGAGGGTGACGGTCGCGACGCCGGCGTCGAGGGCGAGGTGGAGGTGCCGCCATTCCTTCGTACCGGGGGCGGAGCCGGTGAACGGGCTCATGGAGCGGACTCCTTCAGCCGGAGGGGCTGGTGCGCCTGCTTCTGCCGAAGCTATCACCGGGTTGTGACTGTCGTCACGGGTACGCGATAGGGCAGGCTGCTGCCCCTGCTTCTGGGTGCGGGTTGTTCTCCGGGGCTCCGCCCCGGGCCCCGGACCGCGCTGCGCGCGGTGTCCACAATACCCCGACGGGCGGGAGGTGGGGACCCCCAGCCGCCACCAGACGGAAATAAGACCCGCCCGCGGGTGTGGGCACGG
>NZ_JBSFWT010000088.1:0-30187 GCF_053594975.1 Streptomyces sp. NPDC002537 | reverse complement strand
GGTCGTCGAGCCAGTACGGCCGGGGGGCGGCGTCAGAAAGTGATTGCGCAGGGTTCATGGCACGCGGGGCCATGGGTCTCAGCTCCTTTTTCGGACGGGCTGATTTTGCCGGCGTAGCCCGCAATCTGCGGGCCGTAGGTCAAAGAGCCACGGTCCGCGAAATCCAGCCCGTCCGGCGTTTGAGGACACCGCGCGTCAGCGCGGTTGGGGGTCCGGGGGTCTCCCCCGGTTCGGGAAGGGGCGGGGCTGGGGAAAGCCCGCCGCAGGCGCGAACCGGCCCGCAGCCGAACCTACGACGTCACATCCCGCGTCGTGAACCTCGCCCACGCCGCCGACCCAAAAAACACCGCATACAACACCTGAAGCCGCAAGTTGTCCAGCAACTGATCCCAGTACACCGGCGCCCGCAGCAAATCGGCGAAGCTCAGCCAGTAATGCGGAAAAAGATACGGCTGCACGGCGTGCAACTGCGGGAACTGGTCCATGATCTGCACCGTGATCAGCAGCCCCACCGTCGTGGCCATGGCCGCGATCCCGCTGTTGGTGAGGGTGGAGACGAACAGCCCCAGCGCGGCGATGCCGATCAGCGAGAAGGCGACGGCGCCCGCGATGGCCAGCGCCCGTACCAGCCCCTCGCCGAACGACACGTCCGTGCCGCTGATCAGCGTGACGTCGCCGAGCGGGAACAGCAGCGCCCCCACGGTCAGCGCGGACACCGCGACGACCAGTGTGGCCGCGAGGCAGAAGACCAGCGTCGACGCGTACTTGGCGAGCAGCAGCCGGGTCCGTCCGGCGGGTGCGACGAGGAGGTAGCGCAGCGTCCCGGCGCTCGCCTCGCCCGCTATGGAGTCGCCCGCGACCACGCCGATCGCCATCGGCAGGAAGAACGGCAGGGTCGCGGCGAGGGACGTGAAGACCAGGAAGAGCCCGTTGTTGGTGACCTGGCTGATGAACGCCGGGCCCCCGCCGTCGTGGCCGGGCCCGTCACCGCCACGGGTCTCGATCCGCACGGCGACGCCGACGAGGACCGGTACGGCCGCGAGCACCGCGAGCAGGGCGATCGTCCGCCACCGCCGGAACACCGACCCCACCTCGCTGCGGAACAGCGACAGCTGCCACAGCGGGCTCGGGGTGCGCGCCCCGCCCGTGACCACGGTGTCAGCCCGCGACATCGAAACCCTCCCCGGTGAGCGCCACGAACGCGTCCTCCAGCGAGGCCCGTTCGGTGCCGAAGGCCCGTACCCGCACCCCGGCGTGGACGAGCGCGGCGTTGAGGTCCGCGGGATCGGACTCCCCGGCGGGGAGTTCACCGGTGACGCGGTCGTCCACGGCCACGAGGTCGGTCACACCGTGCTCCTTGAGGACGCGCACGGCGTCCGACGTGTCGGGGGTGGCGACGGCCAGTCGGCCGCGGGCCGACGAGGCCAGCTCCGCGACGGTGCCCTGGGTGAGCAGCCGCCCCTGCGCCATGACCGCCGCGTGCGTGCACACGTGCTCGATCTCGTCGAGGAGGTGCGAGGAGAGGAAGACGGTCGTGCCGTCGGCGGCGAGCTCCCTGACGAGCGCGCGGATCTCCCGCATGCCCTGCGGGTCGAGGCCGTTGGTCGGCTCGTCCAGGACGAGCAGCTCCCGCGGCTGGAGCAGGGCCGCGGCGAGACCGAGGCGCTGCTTCATGCCGAGGGAGTACGCGCGGGCCTTCTTGCCCGCCGCGGCGACGAGGCCCACCCGGTCGAGGGCCGCGTCCACCCGGGCGGCCCGGGTACGGGGGTCGGCGGTCGGATCGGCGGCGTCGAACCGCACGAGGTTGTCGCGCCCCGTCAGGAAGCCGTAGAGCGCCGGGCCCTCGATGAGCGCGCCCACCTTGGGCAGCACCCGGCGGGCGGCCCCCGGCATGGGCCCGCCGAGCACCTCGGCGGAACCGGAGGTCGGCTCGATCAGGCCCATGAGCATCCGGATGGTGGTGGTCTTCCCCGACCCGTTGGGCCCGAGGAAGCCGAAGACGCTCCCGCGCGGCACGACCAGGTCGAGCCGGTCGACGGCAAGCTGGCCACCGCGATAGCGCTTGGTGAGAGCGCTGGTCGCGATGGCCGCCGGTCCCGCCGGGGACTCCTGCACGGGCTCCCCTTAGCCGGCTGCCTTGATCAGCGCTTCCTTGGTGACCGCGCCCGCGTACACCTTGCCGTCGTCCGTCATCAGGACGTTGACCAGGCGGGTGCTGAAGACATGCCCGGAACCGAAGGAACCGGACACCTTGGTGCCCATGCTGTCCAGCAGGGCACCGGCGCCGCCGACGTTCTTGCCGAGGGCACCGCCCTTGACTCCCTTGGCCTTGTCGGCGCCCGCGGGCGCCTTGAACTCGGCGATGGACGTCCAGCTCTTGCCGACCACGTCGAAGCCCGACGGCGCGCCCTGCGCACCCGGGTGACCCTCCGGCCGGCCCTTGTCCGCGCCCCCACCGGACTTGCCCTCGGTGACCTTGGCGCCCTTCGGCGGGGTGAAGTCGAAGGTGCCCGCACCCGGCTTGGCGAAGTCGACCTTGGTGAAGGCCGCGTCGACGACCGCCTTGCCGCCGCTCTTCGGGGTGAGCGTGAACTTCAGCGGCATCCCCGTCTTGGCGTCCACCGCGATACGGACCGCGCCGACCGTCGACTCGGCGGCCTTCGGCTTGATCAGCAGCTGGTAGGCGTCCCGCCCGGCCACCTTGGCCGTGCCGTCGACCGCGACCGAGGTCGTGTCGTCCACCGCGGCGAGGGCCTTCTTGGCCAGCTCCTGCGGCGAGGCGTTCTTGAGGTCCTCCGGTCCGCCGTGCTTCGCGTCGCGCTTCTCGCCCGGGGCGGTCGTGTGGTGGACGGTGTTCGTCCCGCTGTCGTACGCCCAGACCTGGTCGCCGTTGCGGATCAGGCTGTACTCGGCGGCCTTCTCGACGATCGACAGGCGCTGCTTGTCGGGGCCGTCGGCGGCGATCCGCAGCGTGTGCGAACCCGAGGCGAGCTCGGTGAGTTTGGCCTGCGGGGAGGCGTCCGCGCCGCCGCCCTTCCTGCCGTCGCCCAGGGCGCCGAGCGAGGTGCCGCCCGGCAGGGAGGGCAGACCGAGGTCGGTGGTCACCTTCACCGAGCCGGACAGCTGCTGCACGTCCGACTGGGCCACCTTGGCTATCAGGTCCTGCGCGCTGATCTTCGGCAGATCGGGGTCGCCGCTCTTCGCCAGCGCCGGGACGAGCCCGATCGTGGCCGCCGCGACGCCGGCCACCGCGACCGGGACGGCATAGCGGACCGCTTTGCGGCGGGCCGGTGAGCTCTCCTCGGCGACCTGGGTCGGTTCATTCCGTGCCATGTGCCAATACCTCCGTCGTCGGCGCACGCCCCCCGGGCCTCTTTCATTGTGGCCCTGCCGCTGGCTGGTGGAGCAGTCCCAATTCCACCAAAGCCGGCTGCCGCCGGCGTCAGCCGCGGGGAGCACTTTCCCGTACCTCTCGGGTATGACGCGGCGTCACGCCTGCGGCGGGCTTGCAACACGGCTTCGCCGCGTTGTCCTCAATCGCCGGACGGGCTGGATTTACGGACCGTGGCTCTTTGACCTGCGGCCCGCAGGCTTGCGGCCCGCAGATTGCGGACTACGCCGGCAAAATCAGCCCGTCCGGCGATTGAGGACGCGCCCGAAGGGCGCCCCCGCCGCAGGCGGCAGACGGCCCGCAAACTCAAAGCCACGGCCGGCAAACCAGCCCGTCCGGCGTTTGAGGACGCGGCCGCAGGCCGCCCCCGCCGCAGGCGGCGACGGTGAGAAGCTCAACCCGCCCGATGCACAACCGCATCGCAAAGATTCTCCAGCGCCGCCTTCGCATAGCACTCCGGGAGGGGCGCCAGAATGGCCCGCGCCTCCTGCGCGTAGCGGATCGTGTCGCGGCGCGCCTGCTCCAGCGCCGGGTGCGCCCGGAGCCGTCGCAACACCTCCGCGTGCACCGCGTCGTCGCTGAGGTCGCCGTCGAGCAGCTCGCACAGTTCGAGGTCGTCCGCCGAGCCGGTGGCCGCCGCCTGCGCGCGCAGGTGCAGCACGGGCAGCGTGGGGATGCCCTCGCGCAGGTCCGTGCCCGGCGTCTTGCCGGACTCGTGGGAGTCGCTGGCGATGTCGAGGACGTCGTCGGCGAGCTGGAAGGCCGTGCCGAGCCGCTCCCCGTAGTGGGTGAGGATGTCGACGGTGCGCTCGTCCGCACCGGACATCATCGCGCCGTACCGCCCGGAGACGGCGATCAGCGAACCGGTCTTGCCCGCGATGACGTCGAGGTAGTGCTCGATGGGGTCGCGGCCGTCCCGCGGCCCGGCCGTCTCCAGGATCTGACCGGTGACCAGCCGCTCGAACGCCTCCGCCTGGATGCGGACCGCCTCCGGCCCGAGGTCGGCGAGGATGTGCGAGGCCCGGGAGAACAGGAAGTCACCCGTGAGCACGGCCACGGAGTTGCCCCAGCGGGCGTTGGCGCTGTCCACACCGCGCCGCACGTCCGCCTCGTCCATGACGTCGTCGTGGTAGAGCGTGGCCAGGTGGGTGAGCTCGACGACGACCGCCGAGGGCACGATGCCCGGCGCGTACGGGTCGCCGAACTGCGCCGCGAGCATCACCAGCAGTGGCCGGAAACGCTTGCCCCCGGCCCGTACGAGATGCTGGGCCGCCTCGGTGATGAAGGGCACATCGCTCTTGGTCGCCTCGAGGAGGCCCTCCTCGACGGCGGCCAAACCGGCCTGGACATCGGCTTCAAGAGCCTGGTCCCGCACGCTCAGCCCAAAAGGCCCGACGACGGTCACGAGGGGTACTCCTGTCTGCCTGCGAACACGGGGATTGTCGATGTGTCGCTGTCTCCACCGAAAGTCAGCGTATCCGGTCGGCTGTCGATCACCGTGGCCGCCTTCCCGGGTCGGGCGCCCCCACTGCGCTCGCACGCCGCCGCGCGACCTGACGTGTGCCCCGTTTTGTCCTTGGTCACCCCTGCTACCACCCCGGCCCGCGGCCCGCGATCTCCGGACGGGCGGTTTTCGGCCCGCCCGGAGATCGGGGACCGGGGTGCGGGGCAACGGCCCCGCGGGAACCCGGCTAGGACAGCGCGCCCACCGCCCGCGCCAGCCGTGGCGACGCGTACTCGGTGCCGCAGACGAACCGCATCACCGGGCCGTAGCTCGCCGCCGCGGGCAGGCCGGTGAAGAAGAGCCCCTGGACCGACGACCGGTATCCGGCGCCCAGCCGGGGCCCGCCCGCACCCACCGCGAGCCTGGTCCGCAGACCGTGCCCGAGGAAGTCCAGGGCGGCCAGGTCCACCCGGTAGCCGGTCGCGGCGATGACGTGGTCGGCGGCGAGTTCCCCCTCGGTGGCCCCGTCCGCCCCGGCGAGCAGCAGATGCGGACGGCCGTCCTCCACCCGGGTGCGGACGATCCGCTTCCCCTCCGACACCCGGACCTGCCCGATGAAACGGTCCCGCAACCACCAGGCACCGAGCGGCCCCAGCACCCGCTGGACCAGGTACTGCCGGGCCGGCGCCGGAAGATGGCGGAATCCGTCGGCGTGGTACGAGAACGCGTACAGCGACCAGGCCCGCCCGAACGGGGTGTCCGGCTTCAGCGCCGACTGCCCGTCCGGGGCGGCCCCGAAGCGGACCGCGCCCCGCCGCCGGGCGAGCACCCGCACCGAGGCGGCGCCGCCCTCCGCCAGCAGCACGGCGCTCTCCAGCGCCGACTGCCCGGCCCCGACGACCACCACGTCGCGCCCGGCGAACCGCGACAGGTCGGCGTGCTGCGAACTGTGCGAGACCGGACCGGTCACCGACGGGCCGTCGGGCACGGCCGCGGCCAGCTCCGCCGGCAGCCGCGCGAGCCCGCTCAGCCCGGTGGCGACGACCACCGCGCGCGCCGCGAACTGCTCGCCGGAGTCCAGCTTCAGCTCGAAGCCCGTGGACCGCCGGTCCACGGAGACCACCCGCACCTGCTCCAGGTCCGGCACCAGCCGCTCCTGGAACCACAGGCCGTAGCGCGCGAAGATCTCGACCGGGATGGCGTCCCAGTCCGACTCGTAGCGCCGCTCCCCCGTGTCACGGCAGAAGTCGAGCAGCGTGTGCCCCGGCTGCGGGGCGTCGATGTTCGAGGCCACCGGTGTGGACTTCAGCAGCATTCCGGCGGGCATGTGCTCGCGCCAGCTCACCATCGGCGAACCGAAGACACGGGTCGCTATGCCGTGCGCCCTCAGATGGGCGGCGGTCGAGAGACCGTACGGACCGGCCCCGATCACTACGACGGGAAGTGTCACGAGTCCCCTCCCAGGGCGTTGCTCGAAAATCTCGAAACTCGGACTTGCTCGGAGTTGCTCGTACTCGTTCGGACTTGCTCGTACTCGCTCGCACTCACTCGGATCTGCCCGGACCGGACCAGCCCGGACCGGCTCGGATGAGCTCGGATGGGCCCGGCTCGGATGAGCTCGGCTACTCGACGGGAGCGGCGGCCCGCCTGGAGCGCCACAGCTGCCACAGATGCCGCACGCCCGGTCCGACGAACCGGGCGAGCATGGTGAAGAACGGCTTCATGTCGTCGCGGGCGGCCCACGCCAGCTCCGTCCCGCTCGCGCGCGCGGGGGCGTGCGGGGTGGTGTAGCCGCTGCGGCGGTAGGCGGCGAGGGCGGGCAGGTCGATGTTCTCGACGACGAACCGGCGCCCGGCGAGCTGCTCGCCCTCCGGCACCTTCCGCCCGCTCAGGTCCAGGTGCTGGGCCCGTACGACGTCGACGCCCGTCTCGCTCTCGAAGAGCCGGAACTGCGCGCCCATCCGGGGGTTGAAGTCCAGCAGCTTGTACCGGCCGTCCCGGCGGTCGAAGCGCCAGTCGAGGTCGATGATCCCGCAGAAGCCGATCTGCTTGATGAACTGGGCGGCCATGTCCGCCAGTTCGGGGTTGTCGACGACATACGCGTTGGCCGTCATGCCCGCGTGCGGCGGCCAGGAGCGCACCTTGACGCCGGTGAACATCGCCAGCGGCGTGCTCTCCGCGTCGAAGTAGGCGTGCACGATCCAGTCCTCCGCCTGCTCGCGCGGCAGGTACTCCTGGAGGATCACGCCCGGCGCGGGGCCCCAGCCGCGCGCCAGGGCCAGCAGCTCGCGGGGGCCGCCGATGCGGGTCGTCCCGTGCACGGCGGGCCTGCGGCGGCGCTCGAACGCCTCCCGGTTCTTGGCGACCAGGGGGAAGCGGGCGCGCGCCGCGTACTCCTCGATCTCCTCGTACGAGGCGGGGAACAGGGCCTCCGGGGACGGCACCCCGTGCTCCACGCACAGCTCGTGCAGCCCCTGCTTGCTCGCGAGTCTGCGCGGCAACTCCCGTTCCACCGGCGGGAAGAGGAAGCTCCCGGCGAGCTCCGCGGCGTGCTCGGCGATGAGCACGGCCGCCTCCTCGTCCGTGGGCAGCAGCACCGCCGGGCGGCCGATGCGCCGCCCGATGCCCAGCAGCCCCTCGACGAGCTCCTCGGCGCCCTCGCGGCCCGTGGTCGGCCAGACGAAACCGCCCCGCAGATAGCGGGAGACGGCGGCGGGCGTCCAGCGGTCCTCGGTGATGGCGTACATCGGGACCCCGAGTCTGCCGAGGCTGCGGATCGCCCCGACCCCGCCATGGTGCAGGGGATAGTTGCCGATCTTGACGATCAGGCCAGGAACGGACCGGTCCGCCGCGATGGGCGTGCTCCTGCTCGCCACCAGCATCCCCCTCGGTCACTCAAGCGCAGCGGCCCCCCCACTGTGCGTGACCCGATTAAGGACGCTACTTCGGAATTACCGCTTCCAGCAAGGAGATCCCGGACATTGCTCGCTCTTTAGCGGCCAGTCGGACAGCGGTTCGGAGTCGTTCACAGGCGCGCGTGCGGAACGGGTGCGGACAGCACCGCGGACGCGCCCCGCCACGCCCCTACCGGCCGCTCGCACGCGCCCTGCGAGCGCCCCCTCGGCCCCCTTCGACCAGCCCCTCGAACAGCCCCTCGGCCACCCCTTGCCTGCGGGCCGTCAGCACGTAATGTGGGCCCGGACGGCCACCAGGCGTCCAGGAGAGAGCGAGGCAGCGACCCATGCCCCAGCACAGCCCCCGCGAGCTTCCCGAAGGCGACCCCTTCGGCGCGGCCACCCTCCCGTACGGCGTCTTCTCGACGCCCGACGCCCCGGACCACCGCCGGATCGGCGTCCGTTACGGCGCGTACGTCCTCGACGCCGCCGCGGCGGCGGCCGCGCACGGCTCCGCGTACGCCGGGCTGCTGGACCGGCCGGTGCTCAACCCCCTGATGGCAGCGGGCCGCTCCACCTGGCAGGCCGTCCGCGCCGAGGTCCGCACCTGGCTGGACGGGGAGCACTTCCACCCGCTGGACGAGGTGACGCTGCACCTGCCGTTCGAGGTCGCCGACTACGTCGACTTCTACGCCAGCGAGCACCACGCCACCAACGTCGGCCGGATCTTCCGGCCCGACGGCGACCCGCTGACCCCCAACTGGAAGCACCTCCCCATCGGTTACCACGGCCGGGCGGGCACGGTCGTCGTCTCCGGCACCGATGTGATCCGCCCGCAGGGCCAGCGCAGGACGCCGGAGGGACCGGTGTTCGGCCCGTCGACGCGGCTGGACATCGAGGCGGAGGTCGGCTTCGTCGTCGGCGCGCCCGCGCCCGCCGGTACCCCGGTCGGCCTCGCCGACTTCCGCGAGCACGTCTTCGGTGTCTGCCTCGTCAACGACTGGTCGGCGCGCGACATCCAGGCGTGGGAGTACGTCCCACTGGGCCCCTTCCTCGGCAAGTCCTTCGCGACCTCCGTATCGGCGTGGATCACCCCGCTCGACGCCTTCGACGAGGCCCGCACCGCGCCGCCGGAGCGCACCCACCCGCTGCTGCCCTACCTGGACGACTCCGCGGCCGAGCCGGGCGGCATCGACCTGCGCATCGAGGTGGACATCAACGGCGGTACGGTCTCCCGGCCGCCGTTCGCCTCCATGTACTGGACGGCCGCCCAGCAGCTCGCCCATATGACCGTCAACGGCGCCTCGCTGCGCACCGGCGACCTCTTCGCCTCCGGCACGGTCAGCGGCCCCGACCCGGACCAGCGCGGCTGCCTGCTGGAGCTCACCGAGGGCAAGGGCCCCTGGCTGGAGGACGGCGACGAGGTCACCCTCACCGCGTGGGCCCCGGGCCCGGACGGCGCCCGGATCGGCCTCGGCGAGGTCACCGGCCGCATCACCCCCGCCCGCACCACCGGGTCATGACCTCGGACGCCGCCCCGGCGCTCACCCTGCCCGAAGAACTGCTGCTGCTCTCCTTCGACCCGGCCACCGGGCGGAAGCTGTGCCGACAGCGCTTCCTGGAGTACGGCGTGGCCGGGGCGGTGCTGGCCGAACTGGCGCTCGCCGGGCACGTGGTGGAGGAGCGCGGCCGCCTCACCGTGATCCGCCCGGTGCCCCCGGCCGACCCGCTGCTGGCCATGGCAATAGCCTCCCTGCCGCCCGCCAAGGGCCGCGGGCCGCGCACGAGCACCTGGGTGCGGAGCGCGGCGCGCCACCTCGACGAGCCGTGGCTGCGGCGGCTGGTGGAGCGGGGCGCGCTGCGCCCCGAGCGGGTCAAGGCGCTCGGCTTCCTGCCGCTCCTGCGCCTCCCCGTCGGCCCGGTGGACCTCACCTCGGCGACGCGTGCGCGCTTCGCCACGGCTGTGCGGGACGGCTTCCCGGGCCCGCGCGAACGCGCCCTGGCCGGCCTGCTGTCCGCCACGGGTGCCGCCGCCCGCCTCTGCCCGGGGCTGGACGGCAGGCGTACGCGCGCGGCGATGCGGCGGCTGGCGCGCGAGGAGTGGGCGGCGTTCGCGGTACGGCGCAACGTCAGCCGGGACCGGGCGGCCCGGTCCGGGTCCGGCTGAGGCCCTCCGGGCCGGGGATCGGGACTGCTAATTTGTCGTGTCCAGGTCCACTACGGAGGAGCGTGCGCACGTGCGCAAGGCAGTACAGATCACGGGGGCGGCACTGGTTGCCGCTGTGCTGATGACCGGTTGCAGCAGTCAGAGCGACGACGGCGACAAGAAGGCCGGGGCCACCGCCCCGGCCGCCGACCAGCAGCAGAAGCCCGGCGACACGGCGTCCGCGCCCGCCGCGCCCGCGGGCGGCGGCACCGTCAAGGCCGCGGAACTCCAGGGCGGTTGGGCCAAGGGCAAGCTCATGGACAAGAGCCTGCTGATCCTGTCCTTCTCCCGGAACCTGGTGATGCTGAGCGGGAAGACCGCCTGCTCCGGCACGGTCGTGGACACCGCGCAGCCGGTCACCATCGACATCACCCACTGCCAGGACGGCAGCAACGAGTACGCCAAGGGCACCGTCAAGAGCGTCGACGCCAAGACGCTCACCGTGGCGTGGGCCAACGGCAAGGTGGACACCTTCACCAAGGCCGTGGGCACGGACGGCAAGCCGGCGGCCGGCCTCCCCGGCGCCCCGGGCAAGCTGGGCGGCTGACGGCACACCGCTGCCCGGCACCCCTCTCGGGGGCACCGGGCAGCGCGTCGTGGCGTACGGGGGCGCGACTAAGCGGACTTGGCGAAGTCCGGTGCCGTTCGGTGGCACCCCGAAGGGGCGCGGGGAACTGCGCGACCAGCCACGACGCACCCGCAGATAGCGTACGGGACTTCCAGCGGAGCGCTCAGCGGACGAACACCCCCGCCTGGCCCGCCAGATGCAGGAAGTACTGCGGGGCGAGGCCGAGGACCAGCGTGACCGCCACCCCCACGGCGATGGCCGTGGACGTCAGCACGCTCGGCACCGCCACGGTCGGCCCGTCGGCCTTCGGCTCGTTGAAGAACATCAGCACGATCACCCGGACGTAGAAGAACGCGGCGACGGCCGAGGACAGCACGCCGACGATGACCAGCGGCACCGCCCCGCCCTGCGCCGCCGCCTTGAAGACGGCGAACTTCCCGGTGAAGCCACTGGTCAGCGGGATGCCCGCGAAGGCCAGCAGGAAGACCGCGAAGACGGCCGCGACGAGCGGCGAACGGCGCCCGAGCCCGGCCCACTTGGCGAGCTGCGTGGCCTCGCCGCCCGCGTCCCGCACCAGCGTCACCACCGCGAACGCGCCCAGCGTCACGAAGGAGTACGCGGCCAGGTAGAAGAGGACGGACGAGACCCCGTCCGGGCTGACGGCGATGACACCGGCGAGGATGAACCCGGCGTGGGCGATCGAGGAGTAGGCGAGGAGCCGCTTCACATCCGTCTGGGTGACGGCGACGACCGCGCCCACCAGCATGGTGACGATCGCGACGCCCCACATCACCGGCCGCCAGTCCCAGCGCAGCCCCGGCAGCACCACGTACAGCAGCCGCAGCAGCGCGCCGAAGGCGGCGACCTTGGTGGCGGCGGCCATGAAGCCCGTCACCGGCGTGGGGGCGCCCTGATAGACGTCGGGCGTCCACATATGGAACGGCACCGCGCCCACCTTGAACAGCAGCCCCATCAGCACCAGTGCCCCGCCGACGAGCAGCAGCGCGTCGTTGCCCGTGGTCGACGCGAGCGCGGGGTCGAGCGTGCGGACCGTGCCGTTCACGACGTCGGCGATGCCCGAGTAGGTGACCGTGCCCGCGTAACCGTACAGCAGGGCCACCCCGAACAGCAGGAAGGCCGACGAGAAGGCGCCCAGCAGGAAGTACTTGACGGCGGACTCCTGGGACAGCAGCCGCTGCCTGCGGGCGAGCGCGCACAGCACGTACAGCGGGAGGGAGAAGACCTCCAGCGCGACGAAGAGCGTCAGCAGGTCGTTCGCCGCGGGGAAGACGAGCATGCCCGCGACCGCGAAGAGCAGCACCGGGAAGACCTCGGTGGTGGCGAACCCCGCCTTGACCGCCGCCTGTTCGGCCTCGCCGCCCGGCACGGCGGAGGCCTGGGCGACGAAGGAGTCGACGGACCTGCCGTGCACCCTCGGGTCGAGGCGCCGCTCGGCGAAGGTGAACACGGCGATCAGGGAGACCAGGAGAATGGTCCCCTGGAGGAACAGCGCCGGGCCGTCGACGGCGACCGCCCCCATCGCGGCGACGTGCGCCTTGGTGGTGCCGTATCCCCCGGCGGCCAGGGCGACGACCGCGGCGAAGCCCGCGGCCAGGCCGACGGCCGCCAGCAGGACCTGCGCGGGGTGGCGGACGCGCCGTGGCAGGAAGGCCTCCACGAGGATGCCGAGGACGGCGGCGCCGAGGACGATCAGTGTCGGCGACAGCTGCGCGTACTCGATATGGGGGGCCGGGATCTTCTTCGGCGGATCGGCCGACATCGTCCACAGGCTGTGGACGAAGGCTGCGTGGCTCACTTCGCGGCCTCCACATCGTTCGTCGGGACGTCGGGCTTCGGGTCGGTCCTGTGGACCTGCGACATCGTGTGCCCGACCGCAGGGTCGATGATCTTCGTCAGCGGCTTGGGGTAGACGCCGAGGAAGACGAGCAGGGCGATCAGCGGTGCGACGACGACGAGTTCGCGCAACCGGAGGTCGGGCATGCCGCGCACGGCCTCCTTCACCGGGCCGGTCATCGTGCGCTGGTAGAGCACCAGGACGTAGAGGGCGGCGAGGACGATGCCGAGCGTGGCGACGATACCGGCCGCCGGATAGCGGGTGAACGTGCCGACCAGGACCAGGAATTCGGAGACGAAGGGCGCGAGCCCCGGCAGCGACAGCGTGGCCAGACCGCCCACCAGGAACGTGCCGGCGAGCACCGGCGCGACCTTCTGGACACCGCCGTAGTCGGCGATGAGCCGGGAGCCGCGGCGCGAGATCAGGAACCCGGCGACCAGCATCAACGCGGCCGTGGAGATGCCGTGGTTGACCATGTAGAGCGTCGCGCCGCCCTGCCCCTGGGTGGTCATCGCGAAGATGCCCAGGATGATGAAGCCGAAGTGCGAGATCGAGGCGTAGGCGATCAGCCGCTTGATGTCCTTCTGGCCGACCGCGAGCAGCGCCCCGTAGAGGATGCCGATCACCGACAGCACGATGATCACCGGTGTCGCCCACTTCGACGCCTCGGGGAAGAGCTGGAGGCAGAAGCGGAGCATCGCGAACGTGCCGACCTTGTCGACCACGGCGGTGATCAGCACGGCCACGGGCGCGGTGGCCTCCCCCATGGCGCCCGGCAGCCAGGTGTGCAGCGGCCACAGCGGCGCCTTCACCGCGAAGGCGAAGAAGAAGCCGAGGAACAGGGCCCGTTCGGTGACGGTCGCGATGTGCAGCCTGCCGTCCGCCCGCGCCTGGACGATCTCCTGGAGCGAGAAGGTGCCCGAGCCCAGCTGGTGCGCGGTGACGGCGTAGAGCCCGATCACCGCGGCCAGCATGATCAGCCCGCCCGCCAGGTTGTAGAGCAGGAACTTCACCGCGGCGTGGCTGCGCCGGGCCGCCGTCTCCTCCTCGGACCGGCTGCCCGCCCGGTCGCCGAAGCCGCCGATGAGGAAGTACATCGGGATCAGCATGGCTTCGAAGAAGATGTAGAAGAGGAAGACGTCCGTGGCCTCGAAGGAGACCACCACCATCGCCTCGACCATCAGGATCAGCGCGAAGAAGCCCTGGGTGGGCCGCCAGCGGCGGTTGGGCGCGGGCCCTTCGAGAGGGTCGGCGTCATGCCACCCGGCCAGGATCACAAAGGGGATCAGCAGCGCGGTCAGGGCGATCAGCACCACCGCGATGCCGTCCACCCCGAGCTCGTAGCGCACGCCGAAGTCCTTGATCCAGGCGTGCGACTCGGCGAGTTGGTAGGGCTTCCCTGAGCCCGGGTCGAAGCGGGCCAGCTGGACCGCGGCCAGGGCCAGCGTGGCCAGCGAGAAGGCCAGCGCGAGCCACTTCGCGGCCGAACGGCGCGCGGCGGGGACGGCGGCGGTCACGACCGCGCCGGCCGCGGGCACCGCGGCCGTGACCGTCAGCAGGGGAAAAGACATGATCAGACCGCCCTCATCAGCAGGGTCGCGGCGATGAGCACCGCCGCACCGCCGAACATCGAGACCGCGTACGACCGCGCGTAGCCGTTCTGCAGCCTGCGCATCCGGGCCGAGAGCCCGCCGACGGCGGCGGCGGTGCCGTCGACCACGCCGTCGACCAGCGAGTGGTCGGCGCGGACCAGGCCGCGGGTGAGCTGCTCGCCGCCGCGGACCAGCACGACGTGGTTGAAGTCGTCCTGGAGCAGGTCCCGCCGGGCGGCCCGGGTGAGCACGTTCCCCCGGGGCGCGGTGACCGGGACGGGCCTGCGCCCGTACTGCGCCCAGGCGAGCGCCACGCCGAGGACGAGGACGACCATGGTGCCGATCGTGACGGTGAGCGCGCCGACCGGCGAGTTGCCCTCGGCGTGCCCGGTGACGGGCTCCAGCCACTTCAGGAAGGTGTCGTTGATGCTGAACAGCCCACCGGCGAAGACCGATCCGACGGCCAGGACCACCATGGGGATCGTCATGGTGCGCGGCGACTCGTGCGGGTGCGGCAGGTTGCCGTCGGCGTCGGGCTGCCAGCGCTTCTCGCCGAAGAAGGTCAGGACCATCACGCGCGTCATGTAGTACGCGGTGATCGCCGCGCCCAGCAGGGCCGCGCCGCCGAGGATCCAGCCCTCCGTACCGCCCTTGGCGAAGGCGGCCTCGATGATCTTGTCCTTGGAGAAGAAGCCGGAGAGGCCGGGGAAGCCGATGATGGCGAGGTAGCCGAGGCCGAAGGTGACGAACGTGACCGGCATATAGGAGCGCAGACCGCCGTAACGGCGCATGTCCACCTCGTCGTTCATGCCGTGCATGACCGAGCCCGCCCCGAGGAAGAGGCCCGCCTTGAAGAAGCCGTGGGTCACCAGGTGCATGATCGCGAAGACATAGCCGACGGGGCCGAGACCGGCGGCGAGGATCATGTAGCCGATCTGGGACATCGTCGAACCGGCCAGGGCCTTCTTGATGTCGTCCTTCGCGCAACCGACGATCGCACCGAAGAGCAGCGTCACCGCGCCCACCGTGACGACCGCGGTCTGCGCGTCGGGCGCCGCGTTGAAGATCGCGCCGGACCGGGTGATCAGATAGACGCCCGCGGTCACCATCGTCGCCGCGTGGATCAGGGCGGAGACCGGGGTCGGGCCCTCCATCGCGTCGCCGAGCCAGGACTGCAGCGGCACCTGGGCGGACTTGCCGCACGCGGCGAGCAGCAGCATCAGCCCGATGGCCGTCAGTCTGCCCTCCCCCGCGTCCGTCGCGTGCGTCAGGACCGGCCCGAAGGCGAAGGTGCCGAACGTGGTGAACATCAGCATGATCGCGATGGACAGGCCCATGTCGCCGACGCGGTTGACGAGGAACGCCTTCTTCGCCGCCGTGGCCGCGCTGGGCTTGTGCTGCCAGAAGCCGATCAGCAGGTACGAGGCGAGGCCGACGCCCTCCCAGCCGACGTACAGCAGAAGGTAGTTGTCGGCGAGGACGAGCAGCAGCATCGCGGCGAGGAAGAGGTTGAGATAGCCGAAGAAGCGGCGGCGGCGCTCGTCGTGCTCCATGTAGCCGACCGAGTAGAGGTGGATCAGCGTGCCCACGCCCGTGATCAGCAGGACGAAGGTCATCGACAGCTGGTCCAGCCGGAAGGCCACGTCCGCGCGGAAGCCGCCGACCGGCACCCAGCTGAACAGGTGCGAGGTCAGCGTCCGGTGCTCGCCGCCCTTGCCCAGCATGTCGGCGAAGAGCACCACGCCGACGGCGAAGGACACCGCCGCGAGCAGCGTGCCGATCCAGTGGCCCGCGCGGTCCAGGCGGCGGCCGCAGCACAGCAGGAGGGCCGCGCCCAGCAGGGGGGCCGCGACGAGCAGTCCGATGAGGTTCTCCACGTCAGCGTCCCCTTACAGCTTCAGCAGGCCGGCGTCGTCGACCGAGGCCGAATGGCGGGAGCGGAAGATCGTCACGATGATCGCGAGGCCGATCACCACTTCGGCGGCGGCCACGACCATGGTGAAGAACGCGATGATCTGGCCGTCCAGATTGCCGTGCAGCCGGGAGAAGGTGACGAACGCCAGGTTGCAGGCGTTCAGCATCAGCTCGACGCACATGAAGACGACGATCGCGTTCCGCCGGATGAGCACTCCGGCCGCGCCGATGGTGAACAACACCGCGGCCAGGTAGAGGTAGTTGACGGGATTCACTTGCGGACCTCCTTCGCGTCCTCGCCGCGGCCGCCCGTGACCCACTCCGCGGAGCGCTGCTCCAGCGCCGCCAGGTCCTGGAGCGCCTCGCCCGAGACGTCGCGGATCTGGCCGCGGGAGCGGAGCGTGGGGTTGACGGTGAGCTCCGAGGGGGTGCCGTCGGGCAGCAGACCGGGCACGTCCACGGCGTTGTGCCGGGCGTAGACGCCGGGGGCGGGCAGCGGGGGCAGCTGCCTGCCCTCGCGGACGCGGGCCTCGGCGCGCTCGCGCTGGCCCGGGAGGCGCTCGGTGCGCTCGCGGTGGGTGAGGACCATCGCGCCCACGGCGGCGGTGATCAGCAGGGCGCCGGTGATCTCGAAGGCGAAGACGTACTTGGTGAAGAGGAGGGCGGCGAGGCCCTGCACATTGCCGCCGGAGTTGGCCTGGCCGAGGCCGTCGAAATCCTTCAGGGAGGCGTTGGCGATGCCCGCGACCAGCAGGATGCCGAAGCCGAGTACGCAGAGCCCGGCGAGCAGGCGCTGGCCCCTGATCGTCTCCTTGAGGGAGTCGGCGGCGGTGACGCCGACCAGCATGACGACGAAGAGGAAGAGCATCATGATCGCGCCGGTGTAGACGACGATCTGGACGACGCCCAGGAAGTAGGCGCCGTTGGCGAGGTAGAAGACCGCGAGCACGATCATGGTGCCCGCGAGCGACAGGGCGCTGTGCACGGCCTTCTTCATCAGCACGGTGGACAGCGCGCCGAGCACGGCGACCGTGCCCAGCAGCCAGAACTGCACGGCCTCGCCGGTCGAGGTGGTGCCCGTGGCGGCGAGGGCGCTCATGCCTCCCCCTCCCCGGACGGCGCGCCGCCGGAGCCCGCGGGCTCCGGCGGCCTCTCGCCCTTGGAGACGGCCACTTGGCGCACCGTGCCCGGCGCGGCCTCCGTCACCAGGCCCCGGTAGTAGTCCTGTTCGGTCATGCCGGGGAAGATCGCGTGCGGGGATTCGACCATGCCCTCCTCCAGGCCCGCGAGGAGCTCCTCCTTGGTGTAGATGAGCGACTCGCGGCTGGTGTCGGCCAGTTCGTACTCATTGGTCATGGTGAGGGCGCGGGTGGGGCACGCCTCGACGCACAGGCCGCAGAGGATGCAGCGGAGGTAGTTGATCTGATAGACGCGGCCGTAGCGCTCGCCGGGGGAATAGCGCTCCTCGTCGGTGTTGTCCGCGCCCTCCACATAGATCGCGTCGGCCGGGCAGGCCCACGCGCAGAGCTCGCAGCCGATGCACTTCTCCAGCCCGTCCGGGTGGCGGTTGAGCTGGTGGCGGCCGTGGAAGCGCGGCGCCGTGTGCTTCTTCTCCTCCGGATACTGCTCGGTCAGCCGCTTCTTGAACATGGCCTTGAAGGTCACGCCGAAGCCGGCGACGGGGTTCTGGAAGTCAGGCACCGTTGCCCTCCTTTCCTTCTCGGGGGCCGTCACTCACAGTATCGACGCCACCACTGACAATGAGCTCACGGTCATGGCGCGAGGGGCGTCGGGGCACCGGCGGCAGGGTCTGGCCGGGCATCGGGGGCACGGGGAAGCCGCCCGCCATCGGGTCGAACCCGCCCTTCGGGCCCGGCCCTTCGGCCGCCTCCCCGGCCGCCGCGCCGCGGTCGCGGAAGACGTCGGCGACGAAGGACAGCAGCAGGATCGCGACGACCGCGCCGCCCACGTACAGCGTGATCCGCTGGAAGTCGTAGTGCTCGTTCCGCAGCGCGCGGACGGTCGCGACGAGCATCAGCCACACCATCGAGACCGGGATGAGGACCTTCCAGCCCAGCTTCATGAACTGGTCGTAGCGCAGCCGCGGCAGGGTGCCGCGCAGCCAGATGAAGAAGAACAGCAGAAGCTGCAGCTTGACGACGAACCAGAGCATCGGCCACCAGCCGTGGTTCGCGCCCTCCCAGAACGCGGAGACCGGGTACGGAGCACGCCAGCCGCCCAGGAAGAGCGTCACGGCGACCGCCGACACCGTCACCATGTTGACGTACTCGGCGAGCATGAACATCGCGAACTTGATGGACGAGTACTCGGTGTTGAAGCCGCCGACCAGGTCGCCCTCGGACTCCGGCAGGTCGAACGGTGCCCGGTTGGTCTCCCCGACCATCGCCACGATGTAGATGAGGAAGGACACCGGCAGCAGCAGGACGTACCACCTGTCGTGCTGCGCCTCCACGATCGTCGAGGTCGACATCGACCCCGAGTAGAGGAAGACGGCGGCGAAGGAGACGCCCATCGCGATCTCGTACGAGATCATCTGCGCGCACGACCGCAGCCCGCCGAGCAGCGGGTAGGTGGAGCCGGAGGACCAGCCCGCCAGGACGATGCCGTAGATGCCGACCGACGCGGTCGCGAGGATGTAGAGCACCCCGATCGGCAGGTCGGTGAGCTGCATCGTGGTGCGGTGCCCGAAGATCGAGACCTCGTTGCCCGCCGGGCCGAAGGGGATCACGGCGATCGCCATGAACGCCGGGACGGCCGCGACGACGGGGGCCAGCAGATAGACCGCCTTGTCCGCCCGCTTGACGATCACGTCCTCTTTGAGCATCAGCTTGATGCCGTCCGCGAGGGACTGCAGCATGCCCCAGGGGCCGTGCCGGTTGGGGCCGATGCGCAGCTGCATCCACGCGACGACCTTGCGTTCCCAGACGATCGAGAACAGCACCGTCAGCATGACGAACGCGAAGCAGAAGACGGCCTTGACGACGACCAGCCACCAGGGATCCCTGCCGAACATCGACAGGTTCTCGGCGGCCAGCTGGTAAGCCTTCACCGCAGCGCCTCCAAGGACTCGTTGTCCGTGCCGCCGTCCGTGCCGCCCGCGCCCGCCGCGATCCGTACGAGCTCGCCGGGGCGGGCGCCCGTCCCGGCGGTGACCCCGCCGGGCACGGAGTTCAGCGGGAGCCACACCACCCGGTCCGGCATGGGGGTGACGCGCAGCGGCAGCCGTACGGTCCCGGCCGGGCCGGTCACGGCGAGCGGGTCGCCGTCGCGCAGCCCCGCCTCCGCGGCGGTCGCGGCGGACAGCCTGGCGACCGCCGCGTGCCGCGTGCCGGCGAGCGCGTCGTCGCCCTCCTGGAGCCGGCCCTCGTCGAGCAGCAGCCGGTGGCCCGCGAGCACGGCCTCCCCGGCGGCGGGCCGCCGCGCGGGGCCGCCGGGCTCGGCGGGGTCGGCCGCGTGGGCGCCGTCCCAGGCGCCGAGCCGGTCCAGCTCCGTCCGCGCGGCCTCGACGTCCGGCAGCCCGAGGGCCACCCCCATCGCGTCGGCCAGCATGTGCAGCACCCGCCCGTCCGGCGGGACATGACGATGCGTCAGCTGATCGAGCCGGATCGCGACCCCGAAGGGACGGGCACGCCCCTCCCAGTCGAGGAACGTGCCCGCCTTCTCGGCCACCGCGGCGACCGGCAGCACCACGTCCGCCCGCTCCGTCACCTCGCCCGGCCGCTGCTCCAGGCTCACCAGGAAGCCGATGGCGTCGAGCGCGGCACGCGCGCGTGCCGGGTCGGGCAGGTCCGCGACCTCCACCCCGCCGACCAGCAGGGCGCCCAACTCGCCGGTGGCCGCGGCCTCGACGATCTGGCCGGTGTCCCGGCCGGGGCTGCGCGGGAGGTCGGGGACGCCCCACGCGGCGGCCGTCTCCTCGCGCGCCCGCGGGTCGGTGGCCGGGCGGCCGCCCGGCAGCAGCCCCGGCAGGGCGCCCGCTTCGAGCGCGCCCCGCTCCCCCGCCCGGCGCGGGATCCACACCAGGGCCGCACCGGTCGCCGCGGCGGCCGCGAGGACGGCGGTCAGCGCGCCCGGCACGGCCGCCGTCCGCTCGCCGACGACGATCACCGAGCCGTCGGCGCGCAGCGCCTCCGCCGCCGCCTGCCCGGCCGCGTCCAGCCCCACCGCGTCCGCCAGCGCCCGCAGCCACTCCGGCTCGGTGCCGGGTGCGGCGGGCAACAGCGTGCCGCCCGCCTTCAGCAGCCCGCCGGTCCCGTGGGTGGCGAGGGAGAAGACGCGCTGTCCGTGCTTGCGGTGCGCCTTGCGCAGCCGCAGGAAGACGCCGGGCGCCTCCTCCTCCGCCTCCAGGCCGACGAGCAGCACGGCGGGCGCCTGCTCCAGCGTCCGGTACGTCACGCCGCTGCCGTCGAGGTCACGTCCCCGTCCGGCGACCCGGGCGGCGAGGAAGTCGGCCTCCTCGGCGCTGTGCGCCCGCGCCCGGAAGTCCACGTCGTGCGTGTCGAGGGCGACGCGCGCGAACTTGGCGTAGGCGTAGGCGTCCTCGACCGTCAGCCGGCCGCCCGTCAGCACCCCGGTCCTGCCGCGCGCGGCGGCCAGCCCGCGGGCCGCGGCCTCCAGCGCCTCGGGCCAGCTCGCCGGTTCCAGGACGCCCCCGGCGCCACGCACGAGGGGGGTGGTGAGCCGGTCCGGCCGCTGCGCGTAGCGGAACGCGAAGCGGCCCTTGTCGCACAGCCATTCCTCGTTGACCTCGGGGTCGTCGGCGGCGAGACGGCGCAGCACCTTGCCGCGCCGGTGGTCCGTACGGGTCGCGCAGCCGCCCGCGCAGTGCTCGCACACCGAGGGCGACGAGACGAGGTCGAAGGGCCGGGAGCGGAATCGGTACGCCGCCGAGGTCAGCGCGCCCACCGGGCAGATCTGGATGGTGTTGCCCGAGAAGTACGACTGGAACGGCACGTCCTCGCCGGTGCCCACCTGTTGCAGCGCGCCGCGCTCCAGCAGCTCGATCATCGGGTCGCCCGCGATCTGCTGCGAGAAGCGGGTGCAGCGGGCGCACAGCACGCAGCGCTCGCGGTCGAGGAGGACCTGGCTGGAGATCGGCACCGGCTTCTCGAAGGTGCGCTTGCGGCCCTCGAAGCGGGTGTCGGCCTGTCCGGCGGACATCGCCTGGTTCTGCAGCGGGCACTCGCCGCCCTTGTCGCAGACGGGGCAGTCGAGCGGGTGGTTGATGAGCAGCAGCTCCATCACCCCGCGCTGGGCCTTCTCGGCGACGGGCGAGGTGAGCTGGGTCCTGACGACCATGCCGTCGGTGCAGGTGATCGTGCAGGAGGCCATCGGCTTCCGCTGGCCCTCGACCTCGACGATGCACTGTCTGCAGGCACCGGCGGGGTCGAGCAGCGGGTGGTCGCAGAACCGGGGGATCTCGATGCCGAGCAGCTCCGCCGCGCGGATCACGAGGGTGCCCTTGGGCACCGAGACGGCGATGCCGTCGATGCTCACGGACACGAGGTCGTCCGGCGGTACGGCCGCGTTCCCCCCTCCGGAGGAAGCAGACGCGGTGACTGTCATGCGTGCACCTCCAGGTGCGAGCGGTCGGAACGCGGCGTCCCGGTACGGCGGTCGGGGGTCATGCGCCCACCACCGCACGGCTCGGGCCGTCCGCCCAGGCGGTGGACCTGGCGGGGTCGAAGGGGCAGCCCTTGTCCTTGATGTGCTGCTCGTACTCGGCGCGGAAGTACTGGAGCGAGGAGAAGATCGGGCTGGCGGCGCCGTCGCCCAGGGCGCAGAAGGACTTGCCGTTGATGTTGTCGGCGATGTCGGCGAGCTTGTCGAGGTCGGACATCCGGCCCTTGCCCGCCTCCAGGTCGCGCAGCAACTGCACCAGCCAGTAGGTGCCTTCGCGGCAGGGCGTGCACTTGCCGCAGGACTCGTGCGCGTAGAACTCGGTCCAGCGGGTGACGGCCCGCACCACGCAGGTGGTCTCGTCGAAGCACTGCAGGGCCTTGGTGCCCAGCATCGAACCGGCGGCGCCCACGCCCTCGTAGTCCAGCGGCACGTCGAGATGTTCCTCGGTGAGCATCGGGGTCGAGGAGCCGCCCGGCGTCCAGAACTTGAGCCGGTGGCCGGGGCGCATGCCGCCGCTCACATCGAGGAGCTGCCGCAGGGTGATACCCAACGGGGCTTCGTACTGGCCGGGGTTGGCGACGTGGCCGCTGAGCGAGTAGAGCGTGAAGCCCGGGGACTTCTCGCTGCCCATCGAACGGAACCACTCCTTGCCCCGGTTGAGGATCGCGGGAACCGACGCGATGGATTCGACGTTGTTCACCACAGTGGGGCACGCGTACAGACCGGCGACCGCGGGGAAGGGGGGCCGGAGCCGGGGCTGGCCGCGACGGCCTTCGAGCGAGTCGAGGAGTGCGGTCTCCTCGCCGCAGATGTACGCACCCGCCCCCGCGTGCACGGTGATGTCGAGGTCGAGCCCGCTGCCCAGGACGTTCCGGCCGAGATACCCCGCCGCGTACGCCTCGCGCACGGCCTCGTGCAGCCGCCGCAGCACGGGGACGGTCTCGCCGCGCAGATAGATGAAGGCGTGGTCGCAGCGGATCGCGTAACTGGCGATCACCATGCCCTCGATGAGGGCGTGCGGATTGGCGAAGAGGAGGGGGATGTCCTTGCAGGTGCCGGGCTCCGACTCGTCCGCGTTGACGACGAGGTAGTGCGGCTTGCCGTCGCCCTGGGGGATGAACTGCCATTTCATCCCGGTGGGGAAGCCGGCGCCGCCACGGCCGCGCAGCCCGGAGTCCTTGACGTAGGCGATGACGTCGTCGGGCGCCATGGCGAGGGCCTTGCGCGCGCCCGCGTAGCCGTCGTGCCGCAGATAGGTCTCCAGCGTCCAGGACCGCGGCTGGTCCCAGAAGGCGCTGAGCACAGGGGTGAAGAGCTTCTCCGGACTGGTCTCGCCACCGGCCTCCGGCCGGGCGGTGCCCCCGTCGGTGGGTGCCATGGTCATCCCTCCCCCTCCTCGTGGTGCGCCGCGCCGTCGCCCCGCGCCGGTGCGCCGCGCGGCGGGCCGACGCGGGCGGCCGGGCCCTCGCCCTTGGCCAGCCGCAGCCCCGCCAGGGTCGCGGGCCCGGCGCCGCCGCCCGCCTCGACGGCGCCCGGCCGCCCGTCGGGGAAGCCGGCCAGGATGCGGGCCGTCTCCTTGAAGGTGCACAGGGGCGCGCCGCGCGTCGGTTCGACCGGGCGCCCGGCACGCAGGTCGTCGACCAGGGCCTTGGCGCTCTCCACGGTCTGGTTGTCGAAGAACTCCCAATTGACCATCACCACGGGGGCGAAGTCGCAGGCCGCGTTGCACTCGATGTGTTCGAGGGTGACCGCGCCGTCCTCGGTGGTGCCGCCGTTGCCGACGCCCAAGTGGGCGCGCAGCGCCTCGAAGATGGCGTCGCCGCCCAGCACCGCGCACAGCGTGTTGGTGCAGACCCCGACCTGGTAGTCGCCGCTGGGCCCGCGGCGGTACATGGTGTAGAAGGTCGCGACCGCGGTGACCTCGGCGGTGGTCAGCTCCAGCAGTTCGGCGCAGAAGCGGATGCCGGTCGGGGTGACGTGCCCCTCCTCCGACTGCACCAGGTGCAGCAGGGGAAGCAGCGCGCTGCGGCTGTCGGGATAGCGGGCGATCACCTCCTTCGCATCGGCCTCCAGCCGGGCCCGCACCTCGGCGGGATAGTCGGGGGCAGGTAGCTGGGGCATCCCCAACTGGACATCGCTCACCGGTCGACGCCTCCCATCACGGGGTCGATGGACGCGACGGCGACGATGACGTCGGCCACCTGGCCGCCCTCGCACATCGCCGCCATGGCCTGGAGGTTGGTGAAGGACGGGTCGCGGAAGTGGACCCGGTACGGGCGGGTGCCGCCGTCGCTGACGACGTGCACCCCGAGCTCGCCCTTGGGGGACTCCACCGCCGCGTACGCCTGCCCGGGGGGTACCCGGAAGCCCTCCGTCACCAGCTTGAAGTGGTGGATCAGGGCCTCCATCGACGTGCCCATGATCTTCTTGATGTGGTCGAGGGAGTTGCCGAGGCCGTCCGGCCCGAGGGCCAGTTGGGCGGGCCAGGCGATCTTCTTGTCGGCGACCATGACGGGGCCGGGCGCCAGCCGGTCCAGGCACTGCTCGACGATCCGCAGGGACTGCCGCATCTCTTCCAGGCGGACGAGGAAGCGGCCGTAGGCGTCACAGCTGTCGGCGGTCGCCACCTCGAAGTCGTAGGTGTCGTAGCCGCAGTAGGGCTGCGCCTTGCGGAGGTCGTGCGGGAGGCCGGTGGAGCGCAGGACCGGGCCGGTCGCGCCGAGGGCCATGCAGCCGGCGAGGTCGAGGTGGCCGACGTCCTGCATCCGGGCCTTGAAGATGGGGTTGCCTGTGGCGAGCTTGTCGTACTCGGGGAGGTTGCGGCGCATCTTCTTCACGAACTCGCGCACCTGGTCGACCGCGCCGGGCGGCAGGTCCTGGGCGAGGCCGCCGGGGCGCACATAGGCGTGGTTCATCCGCAGGCCGGTGACGAGTTCGAAGATGTCGAGGACGAGCTCGCGGTCCCGGAAGCCGTAGATCATGATGGTGGTGGCGCCGAGCTCCATGCCGCCGGTGGCGATGCACACCAGGTGCGAGGAGATTCGGTTCAGCTCCATCAGGAGCACACGGATCACCGAGGCGCGGTCGGGGATCTGCTCCTCGACGCCGAGCAGCTTCTCCACGGCCAGGCAGTACGCCGTCTCGTTGAAGAACGGCGTCAGGTAGTCCATGCGCGTGACGAAGGTGGTGCCCTGCGTCCAGTTCCGGTATTCGAGGTTCTTCTCGATGCCGGTGTGGAGGTAGCCGATGCCGCAGCGGGCCTCGGTGACGGTCTCGCCGTCGATCTCCAGGATCAGCCGGAGCACTCCGTGGGTGGAGGGGTGCTGGGGGCCCATGTTGACGACGATGCGTTCGTCGTCGGCCCGTTTCGCCGCGGTGGCGATCTCGTCCCAGTCGCCGCCGGTGACCGTGTAGACGGTGCCTTCGGTGGTCTCGCGCGGGCTGGACTCGCTCGATACGGGAGACATCAGGAGTACGACCTCCGCTGGTCCGGAGCCGGGATCTGGGCGCCCTTGTATTCGACGGGGATGCCGCCGAGCGGGTAGTCCTTGCGCTGCGGGAAGCCCTGCCAGTCGTCCGGCATCATGATCCGCGTGAGCGCCGGGTGGCCGTCGAAGACGAGGCCGAAGAAGTCGTAGGTCTCGCGCTCGTGCCAGTCGTTGGTGGGGTAGACGTCCACGATCGAGGGCAGGTGCCGGTCGTCGTCGGGGACGCCGACCTCCAGCCGGATCAGCCGGTTGTGGGTGATCGAGCGCAGGTGGTAGACGGCGTGCAGCTCCCGGCCCTTGTCGTCGGGGAAGTGCACCCCGCTGACGCCCGTGCAGAGTTCGAAGCGGAGCGCGGGGTCGTCGCGCAGGGTGCGGGCCACGCGCGGCAGGTGCTCGCGGGCGATGTGGAAGGTGAGTTCGCCCCGGTCGACGACGGTCTTCTCGATGGCGTTCGCCGGGAGCAGGCCCTGTTCCTCCAGGGCCCCTTCGAGCTCGTCGGCCACCTCGTCGAACCACCCTCCGTACGGCCGGGTGGCCTCGCCGGGCAGCCGCACGGTCCGGACAAGGCCGCCGTAGCCGGAGGTGTCGCCGCCGTTCCTGGCGCCGAACATGCCGCGCTGGACGCGGATCGCCTCGCCCTGGTCCCCGCGCTGGCCCGGCAGGTTCCGGGCGTCGGCGTCCTGCTCCGGGTGCGCGCCGTCGCGCTTCTCGTCGCTCACCGCAGCAGACCCTTCATCTCGATGAGCGGCAGGGCCTTGAGGGCCGCCTCCTCCGCCTCGCGCTCCGCCTCCTCGCGGTGCGCGCCGAGCTTCTCGCCCTGGATCTTCCGGTGCAGCTTCAGGATCGCGTCCATCAGCATCTCGGGGCGGGGCGGGCAGCCGGGCAGGTAGATGTCGACCGGCACGATGTGGTCGACGCCCTGGACGATCGCGTAGTTGTTGAACATGCCGCCACTGGAGGCGCAGACGCCCATGGAGATGACCCATTTGGGGTTGGGCATCTGGTCGTAGACCTGGCGGAGCACCGGCGCCATCTTCTGGCTGACCCGCCCGGCCACGATCATCAGGTCGGCCTGGCGCGGGGAGCCGCGGAAGACCTCCATGCCGAAGCGGGCGAGGTCGTAGCGCCCGGCGCCGGTGGTCATCATCTCGATGGCGCAGCAGGCCAGTCCGAACGTGGCCGGGAAGACGGACGCCTTGCGCACCCATCCCGCGGCCTGTTCGACGGTGGTCAGCGCGAAGCCGCTGGGCAGCTTCTCTTCGAGTCCCATGGTGTGGTGCCCCCTAGTCCCATTCCAGGCCGCCGCGGCGCCAGACGTAGGCGTAGGCGACGAAGACGGTGAGCACGAAGAGCAGCATCTCCACGAGCCCGAACAGCCCCAGGGAGTCGAAGGTGACGGCCCAGGGGTAGAGGAAGACGATCTCGATGTCGAAGACGATGAAGAGCATCGCCGTCAGGTAGTACTTGATCGGGAAGCGCCCGCCCCCGGCGGGCTGCGGAGTGGGCTCGATGCCGCATTCGTACGCCTCGAGCTTGGCGCGGTTGTACTTCTTGGGCCCGATGAGCGAGGCCATGACCACGGAGAAGATCGCGAAGCCTGCCCCGAGGGCTCCCAGTACGAGGATGGGCGCGTAGGCGTTCACCGCTCCTCGCTCCTTCCAGTCGACTTCCGAAAGACGCTGACTGCTGGCTGACCGGACCCCGGCGGGCTCCCGGCCTCTGGGGATGACCGCGAAGATCGCCCATATGTGAGGCAGTTCACAAGCCCGGGTCGAGCGCATCCTATGCCCGCCGGGCTGTGATCTGCGACACGGGGTACACGCCCGCGTTTGTGATCTCCACCACCTGACGAACGATCATCAAGTCGGATGAGCACCGATCTTCATACCCGAAGCGGTCGAGTGATCACCAGAGGTGACATTCCGGGGTCGCGGCACTGGTCGGAGGGGTGCGGCCCTATCAAGACATGGCCGATACACGCAAATTGGTGTTCGAGATCGCCAACTGGTAAATCGATGCCGCCCACTGAGGCGACGGCAGTCACCCGCGCCCCGGGTCGCGGCTCGCGCCTCCCTTCACGAGCGGACGGCCGGGCCGGGGGCGGAGGCGTGAGCTATGCCACGCCTCAAGGGGTTCCGCGGCCGGTTTCCCCGGGTAGCTTCGACATCCGGGCCGTCAAGGTGATATGCGCACCGACGATCACCGCCGGGGGTCAAACGCCGTGCTGAGGCGGCTGTTCGCGCATGACGCCCCATCAAGGGCCGTGACGCCACCGTGACCAAATGTCCGAATTATCGCCGCGCGCACGCCAATTGTGACGCACGTCACCTTTATTGAACTCAGCCTGCGCGGCCTGATAGTCCGTTGTCCCATGTCCCCGAACGCGCATATAACCAGCCACCGGAAGCCCCGCCGTACGGCCACCCAGTCGTGGGTCGTGCGCACGGGTGTTGCCGGTGGCGTCCTCAGCACTCTGGCCGTGGCGGGCGCCGGTTCCGCCACCGCCGTCGAGAAGCCCACCGAGGCGACCATGGAGATGCCGGCGATCAACGCGACGATCGCCTCCTCCATCGCGCAGAGCGCGGCTGCCACCCAGCAGACCGCCTTCGGCTACCAGGAGAGCGCGCAGCAGGACCAGGTCGCGGACCAGGCCAAGGACGCCGCCAAGCAGGCCAAGGACGAGGCGAACCGCATCGCCGACGCCGCGGAGAAGAAGGCCGCGGCGGAGAAGGAGAAGCGCCAGCAGGACGAGGCCCGTGCCTCGCGCGCCAGCGAGCGCAAGAACCTCAGCGCCAAGTCCGCCACCGGTTCCTCCGAGGAGGCCGCCGACGCCGCCTCCTCGTCCTCCGAGACGCCCACCAACACCGGCTCGGGCAGCGTCTCCACCCTGATCTCCTTCCTGCAGGCGCAGGTCGGCAAGGCGTACGTGATGGGCTCCACCGGCCCGTCCTCGTACGACTGCTCCGGCCTCGTCATGGCCGCCTACAGCCAGATCGGCATCGACCTGCCGCGCGTCTCGCAGGACCAGTCGGCGCACGGCACCCAGGTGTCGCTGAGCAACCTGCAGGCCGGCGACATCCTCTACTGGGGCTCCTCCGGCAGCGCCTACCACGTCGCCGTCTACATCGGTGGCGGCAAGTTCATCGGTGCGCAGAACCCCAGCACCGGTGTGGTCGAGCGCGACCTCAGCTACTCGCCGCCCACGGGCGCGGTGCGCGTGCTGTAGTCGACGGACCGCTCACGATCCACGAAAGGGCCGTCCTCCCCACCGCTCGGGGAGGACGGCCCTTTCGCATACCCCCGGATTCCCCGCCCCCGGACGCACGGACCGCCCGCCGTACGGGGGCTGTGGCGCACGGCGGGCGGTTGCCTGCTCTTATTTTTCCGCCAAGCGGACACGCCGAAACGGCATGAAAGTTACCCGAAGGGGTGAATTCCTCCTTGTCTCGGCTTTGCCGAGAGGTACGGGGTGCTCACGGGCGCGTCGTCGCCATCGGAACGGCGACCGGAGATGGCTGCGTGGCCGACGGACACCCTCGGGCTTTGGCCACACATGCAAGCCGAGCTGATCGGCGAAGTCGTACACGAGCTTCGCGGCCAGGGGCTCGGGGATCTCGATCAGAGTGCTGGAGTTGAAGCAGAGCCAGTACTCGGCGTTTCTGCCCAGCCGTCCGATACGGCCCAGGACGAAGTGCGAAGCCCTGATCATCTCTGCACCGCCGTTTCACTGCCGGCGGTGCGGGGTCTGCGCGGGACGGTTCTCATACGTCGCCTCCCAACGGCGGGTTGGTCGCACCTCACGCTCGTCCGTGGCCTGGCCACCCTCCGGAGCACCTCAACAGGCATGCAGATGGCTGCACTTCGGGTCTTCCCGGCGTGCGGTGCGGGTGTTGGCAGGACCATAGGGCAAGTCGTCGACCTTCTGCTACCTGAACCGTAGAACTCGTTCGACCCTCCCTGTCGCTCATCCCGCCAACGTGACAGCATGAGCCCGCACTTGAGGAGGGGCCATGCCGCCAAGGACAGCACCAACCGCTCGACAACAGCGCCTGGGCGCCGAGCTGCGGAAGCTTCGGGAGCACGCGGGAATGACCGCCCCGCACGCCGCGGAGCAACTGGGCACCAACCGGACCGGTATCAGCAATATCGAAGCGGGCCGCTTCGGCGTGAGCCCGGAACGCGTGAGATCTCTTGCGCGGATCTACGCGTGCGCGGATCAAGCCTATGTCGATGCATTGGCCCGCATGGCAGAGGAACGCGGTAAAGGATGGTGGGAGGAGTACCGGGGCGCCGTATCAGTGGGCGCCCTCGACCTCGCGGAGCTTGAGCACCACACGATCAGCCTGCGCACCGTTCAGATTCTCCACATGCCGGGCCTCCTGCAAACCGAGGACTACGCCAAGGCCGTCTTTTCGACGGCGATGCCTGCGCCCACACCCGCAGACCTGCGGCGCAGGCTGTCATATCGAATGCGACGACGGGACGTTCTCGACAAGCCCACCCCGCCGACCTGCACGTTCCTGATCCACGAGGCCGCCATGCGCGCGGAATTCGGCGGGCCGAAAATCGCGCGACGCCAGCTTGAGCACGTCATAGAGGCTTCGGAGCGGGACAACATCACTGTGCGCGCCATCCAATTTTCTTCCGGAGGCATTCCAAGCGCCGGACTGTCGACCGTGTACGCAGCCGGACCGGTCCCCCAGCTCGATACGGTGCACCTTGACGTCGCTCACGGCAGTGCTTTGCTGGATGCGGAAACCCATCTCGCAAACTATCGTGCGATCTTGGATCGCACGGAAGAGATGTCCCTCAGCCCCGAAGGCACGCGCGACCTGTTGCACACAATCGCTCAACGACTTTAAAGGCGAAGCATGTCGGATATACAGTGGCAGAAGTCTTCATTCTCCACCGAGGGGAATGACTGCATAGAAATCGCCAGATCGGCCGAGGCGATCCTCATGCGCGAGAGCGACACGCCCGGTCTCATCGTCACCACGAGCCCTCAGAAGCTCAGGGCGTTCCTCCTCGGCGCGAAGGCCGGGGAATTCGATCATCTGATCTAGCGAAGCAGTAGCCGACAGAAGCCCCCGCCACGCCGGCGAATTCCAGGGGTCGAAGCAACACAGTGATCAACTGGCTGTGGCCAGGAGCTTAGCGAGACGCTCGGCTGGGGTTTCCCAGCCGAGCGTTTT
>NZ_JBSFWT010000087.1:0-30243 GCF_053594975.1 Streptomyces sp. NPDC002537 | reverse complement strand
GCCACGCCCGGCACATCCAGCCCGTCCGGCGTTTGAGGACGCGGCCGCAGGCCGCCCCCGCCGCAGGCGGCGAACCGGCCCGCAGCCGGAGGTCCGGGAGTACGCCCCGCGGGAACCCGCTCCCGCCGCAGGCGGCGAACCGGCCCGCAGTTGGGGGCCCGGGGCGCGCAGCCCTCGCCACGCGGCGGAGCCGCATATCGGATACTGCGGGAAGGGGCGGGGCTGGGGGAAAGCCCGCCGCAGGCGCGGACGGCCCGCGGCCGGGGTCCGGGGGTCTGGGGGGCTTCCCCCGGGGGAATGTCCTCCACATGGACGATCTCATCGACGCGCTGCGCGCAGCGCTCCCCGCGGAAGCGGTGCTCACCGACCCCGACATCACCCGCAGTTACGCGAACGACATGGCCGGCTTCTGCGCGGCGGGCAACCCAGCCGTCGTCGTACTGCCCCGCACCGTGGAGCACGTCCAGCACGTGATGCGCACGGCGACAGCCCACCGCACCCCCGTCGTCCCGCAGGGCGCCCGCACCGGGCTGTCGGGCGCGGCCAACGCCAGTGACGGCTGCATCGTCCTGTCCCTCGTGAAGATGGACCGCATCCTGGAGATCGACCCGGTCGAGCGGATCGCCGTCGTCGAACCCGGCGTCGTCAACGCCGTACTCTCCCGCGCCGTCGCCGAACAGGGCCTCGCCTACCCGCCCGACCCGTCCAGTTGGGAACAGTGCACCATCGGCGGCAACATCGGCACCGCCTCCGGCGGCCTGTGCTGCGTGAAGTACGGCGTGACCGCCGAGTACGTCCTCGGCCTCGACGTCGTCCTCGCCGACGGACGGCTGCTCACCACCGGCCGCCGCACCGCCAAGGGCGTCGCGGGCTACGACCTCACCCGCCTCTTCGTCGGCTCGGAGGGCAGCCTCGGCGTGGTCGTCCGGGCCGTCCTCGCGCTGAAACCCGCGCCGCCCGAACGGCTCGTCCTGGCCGCCGAGTTCCCCTCCACGGCCGCCGCCTGCGAGGCCGTCCGCGAGATCATGGCGCGCGGCCACACCCCCTCGCTCCTGGAACTGATGGACCGCACCTCGCTCCAGGCCGTCAACAAATTCGCCCACATGGGCCTCCCGGAGTCCACGGCGGCCCTGCTGCTCGCCGGCTTCGACACCCCCGACCCCACCGCCGACCTGGCCGCCGTCGCCGGGCTGTGCACCGCCGCCGGTGCCACCGAGGTCGTGCCCGCGGACACCCCCGCCGAGTCCGAACTCCTCCTCCAGGCCCGCCGCCTCACCCTGCCCGCCCTGGAGGCACTCAAGACCGCCACGATGATCGACGACGTGTGCGTGCCCCGCTCCCGGCTCGCCGCCATGCTCGACGGGACCGCCGCCATCGCCGACAGACACCGGCTCACCATCGGCGTCTGCGCGCACGCCGGGGACGGCAACGTCCACCCCGTCGTCTGCTTCGACCCCGCCGACGAGGACGAGGCGCGCCGCGCCCGCGCGTCCTTCGACGAGATCATGGCCCTGGGGCTGGAACTCGGCGGCACGATCACCGGGGAGCACGGCATCGGCGTGCTCAAGAAGGAGTGGCTGGCCCGGGAGCTCGGGCCGGTGGCCATGGAGGTCCAACGGGGCATCAAGGCCGTCTTCGACCCCCTGGGCCTGCTCAATCCCGGCAAGGTCCTCTGACCTCCGTAACCCCTGGACCGTACGTCCGGATCGTTACGCTCCGAGGAGTTCGCGCAGCGCCTCGTCCAGCGCCAGGCGTTCCGGCTCCGAGCCCGGTGCCACCGCCCGCAGCGTCCGCTCCAGCCACGCCGTCACCGCCCGGTCGGGGGCCTCCAACAGCGCGTCGCCGTCAGGCGAGGACAGCGCCATACAGACGACGCTGCGGCCCTGCGCCGTCGTGGGCCACACTCTGACGTCCCCGTGCCCGGCCGGCCGGAACAGCCCCTCCATCAGCAGCTCGCGCGCGAAGGTCCAGCTCACGGGGGAATCCGAGGTGACGTGGAAAGTGATGTTGACGGCGTACGGATCGGCCGTGCGGTAGCTCAGCCTGCAAGGGACCGGAACGGTGCGGTCCGGCGACAGCACCAGGTCGATCTCCAGCTCTCGTTCCACCACGGTGTGCATGAAGTGAGCCCTCTCTGCTCTGCGTTCTCTCGGTGCGTGGCCCCTCGGAGACGGGCCCGCACCGGACAGAGCGCGTCGACCCCCACACCATTACGCGACTTCCGCACATCGATACCGCGACTTCCCCCGCGGCGGACACGCCGTGACCACCGGTCGCACGTGTGAGTGGTCCCGCCCGCGGGACGGCCGCAGAGGAGAGAGCCGTCTGGTAGACCTGTCCGCAGCGCCCCGGGTTGCCTTTTGTGCATTGAGGTCACGAGGTACCGGAGCCGCGCGCAGGACGTGACGCGGGTGCGGCAGACTGAGGGTTCGCCAGCCGCCCACCGACACGACACCCAGTACGGCCGACAGATACGGGACATCGGACACCATGAGCGCTCCTCTCTCGGGATCCGCCGACAGCAGCCCCGCGGAAGGCTTCTACCCCGACCCGTCCATTCCTGGTTACATCCGCTACTGGAGCGGCACCGCCTGGGTGCCCGGCACCAGTCGGCCCGCGCCCGCCGAGGGCGAGCCGCTGCCCGCCCCGCCCACCGGCTTCGCCCCGGCCGCTGCGCCCGCGCTCGCCGCGCCCGTGCCGCCCACCCCACGGCGTGCGGAGCCCACGCCTCCGGGAGCGCCGCTGCCGGAGGAGACGGGGCCGATGTTCCTGGACCAGGAGCCCGCACCGCGCGAAGCCCGCCCGGAGGCGACGGATCCGCGCACCGCGCGGGGCGCCCGCGCGCCGTGGGACGGGACCGGCGGGCCCGTGATCCCCGCCGTCCGCGACCCCCGCGTCGCCGCGGAGCCCGCGCCGGAGGCCCGGACGTCCGACGGCCCGCCGCCCGCCACGGGCCGCGGCGCCCGGCCCGGCGGCACGATCCAGCTGCGGACGAACGGTTCGCCGCCCGCCGCGGCCTCGCCCGCGCCCCAGCAGCCCTGGGCCGAACCCCGCGCCGCCGCACGGGAAGCACCGCCCCGCGCCCAGGAGGCCCTCCGGCCGCGCGCGACCCGGTCCCCCCGGGCCCAGGAGGCCTCCCGGGCCCCGGAGGTCCGGCGCACCCCCGAGGCGCGGCGTGCCCCCGAGGCGCGTGCTCCCGAGACGAAGCAGCCCGTGCTGCCGCCCGTGCCGGAGCGGCACGCGCTGCCCGCGCCGGCACCGGAACAGGAGCGGCCCGCCACCGGCTGGGCCCAGCAGGTGCACCAACTGGCCCGGCAACAGCCCGCGGCGCAGGGCGGCGAGAGCCCCGCGCCCTGGAAGCCGCCCAAGGACGACCCGTTCCTGCGCGCCGCGCGGGAACGGCAGGGGCGGCCCGCGCCGCTCGGCCGCCGCCTCCTGGCGCGCATCGTGGACTCCGTGGTGCTGGGTGCCCTCGTGGGCGCCGTGGCCCTGCCGTTGTGGGTCAGGGCCACCGACCACATCGACGCCAAGGTGCAGCAGGCCAAGCAGTCAGGCCAGACCGTGACGGTCTGGCTGCTCGACGGCACCACCGGCCCGTACCTGGGCATCGTGCTGGCCGTCCTGCTCGTCGGCGGGCTGGTGTACGAGGCGCTGCCGACCGCCAAGTGGGGCCGCACGCTGGGCAAGAAGCTGTGCGGGGTGCGGGTCCTCGACATCGAGTCGCACGACACCCCCTCGTTCGGCGCGGCCCTGCGTCGCTGGCTGGTGTACGGCGGGCTGGGCGCCGTGGCCGTCGGTGTGCTCGGTGCGCTGTGGTGCCTGTTCGACCGGCCGTGGCGGCAGTGCTGGCACGACAAGGCGGCCCGTACGTTCGTGGCGTCCACCGGCCGCTGAACCGGAAGCCGTTGTGGGCCGCGCTCCGGCGCGCGCTCCTCGAACGGCATACGGCCGGATGCGGTCACCGGAATGCTGGGTTCTACTCGGGTGCATGAGCACCCCCGAACAGCCGCCGGAAGACGACCCGTTCCTCAAGAAGCCGCAGGAGCCGCAGGGGCCCCCGCCGGGCGGCGGTCCCGGCGGCCCGTACGGGGGCACCCCGGGAAGCGGCGGCGGCCCGTACGGCACGGGGCCCGGCTCCGGTGGCGCCTACGGCGGTTCAGGCGGTCCACCACCCGGCGGCCCGTACGGCGGCGGGCCCTACGGGGGCGACCCCTACGGCGGGGGCGGTGCCCCCGGCGGCGGGCCCGGCAACCCCTACGGCGACCAGCACGGCGCCACCGACCCGCTCGCGGGCATGCCGCCGCTCGCGGCCCGCTGGCGGCGCCTCGTGGCCCGGATCATCGACGGCCTGCTCGTCAGCATCCCCGTCAGCGCCGTCTACTCGGCGGCAACCTGGAACGCGAACTGGGACGTCACGAAGAACAACAGCAAGGCCACCGGCCTCAGCATCGTCATCGTGGTCGTCTACTTCGTCTACGAGGGCCTGATGCTGACCACACGGGGTCAGACCGTCGGCAAGATGGCCATGAAGATCCGGGTCGCCATGCTGGAGAACGGCGCGGTCCCCGCGGGGACGCCGGGCTGGACGCGCGCCGCCGTCTACTCCCTGCCGGAAGTCGTGCCGTGCTGCGGCTTCGTCTTCTGGCTGGTGAATGTGCTGTGGTGCACCTGGGACATGCCGTATCACCAATGCATTCACGACAAGGCGGCCAAGACCGTGGTGGTCTCAACCGTGCAGTGAGTGCTCGCTGATCCTGGTGTCGGCGGACAGCGGCGCACGCTGCTCCGGGACCCGGTCCCCGGAGGTCGGGCGGTACCTGCGGACCCGTGCGCGGAGCGCCTGCCGTGGCAGCGGCACCGTCACGGCGACGAGCAGTCCGAGGGTGAGGGAGACAAGGGCGATGACCGCTATGCCGGGCCCCGTTCGGGCCTGGGACAGCAGCAGCATGGCGAGGGTCGAGAAGACGACGGTGGCCGAACCGTAGGCTATCTGTGCAGGGGTCGGACGCGGCATGGCGGGATCCGTCCTCGGGGCAATGTGTGGGGTGCGGAGCCGGCTGGTGCGTACACCAAAACGACTCTACGGTCCTGTCTGCCCGAGCGGAATGCCTGGTAAGCGTGACCTTATCGAGGCTATGGAAGCACGGGGGGCGCACATGGCCATGCGCCTGTCCAACAGGTGAGACGGGCCCCCGCGTTGATGTCCGAAATCCGCAACTTAAAGACTGGATAACGTACTTGCTGAGCCAAGCCTCAGTCAAGATCTGTCTTTTCTTGCATCCCTCCGGTCAAATACCTCCCAAGTTGTTACTGGGGAGGACAGAGACAAGTGAAGAGCAGCCAACGGAGGGTCGCCAGATCCGCCGCAGTGGCCACGGTCGTCGCGCTGGGCGCGGCGACCCTTTCGGTCGGACTGACCGGAGCGGCGCAGGCGGCCGGCGCGACCGGAACGGCAGGGTCCGACCAGCCCGCCGCAGCGGTGCGCCAGGACCCGGCACAGGCCAGGCAGGGCGTCGAGCACGACCTCAAGGGCCCGTTCAGCAAGCAGAACGAGGCGCAGCGCAAGGCCGCCCTCGACAAGGTGATATCCGGTGAGGCCAAGGCGCAGCAGCGCGGCGGCTCCCAGGTCGTCCAGCTCGGCAAGGGGAAGTACGTCGAGCTGGCCCGGCAGAAGACCGACAAGATATTCACGATCCTGGTGGACTTCGGCGACAAGGTCGACGACACCACGATGTACGACCCGGACGGGCCCGACGGCCCGCTGCCGCCGGTGAAGAAGTACGGCGGCACGCCCGGCCCCGCGCACAACACGATAGAGAAGCCGGACCGTGCCAAGGACAACAGCACGGCCTGGCAGAAGGACTACAACCGCCAGCACTACCAGGACCTGTACTTCTCGAAGGACAAGGACAAGGAGTCCCTGGCGAAGTACTACGAGAAGCAGTCCTCGGGCCGCTACTCGGTCGACGGCCAGGTGACGGACTGGGTCAGGGTCCCCTGGAACGAGGCCCGTTACGGCTCCAACTACTGCGGCTCCACCAACTGCCCCAGCGCCTGGGACCTGGTGCGCGACGGCGTCAACCAGTGGGTCAAGGACCAGAAGGCGGCGGGCCGTTCCGACGCCGACATCAAGGCGACGCTGGCCCAGTACGACCAGTGGGACCGCAACGACTACAACCACGACGGCAACTTCAACGAGCCCGACGGGTACATCGACCACTTCCAGATCGTGCACGCCGGCGAGGACGAGTCCGCGGGCGGCGGCAAGCAGGGCAAGGACGCGATCTGGGCGCACCGCTGGTACGCCTACGGCTCGGACGCGGGCAGGACCGGCCCGGCGAACAACAAGGCGGGCGGCACCCAGATCGGTGACACCGGCTTCTGGGTCGGCGACTACACCATGCAGCCGGAGAACGGCGGGCTCGGCGTCTTCGCCCACGAGTACGGCCACGACCTCGGGCTCCCCGACGAGTACGACACCACCGGCAAGGGCGAGTCGTCCGTCGACTACTGGTCGCTGATGTCGTCCGGCTCCTGGCTCGGCACGGGCAAGGACTCCATCGGCGACCTGCCCGGCGACATGAGCGCCTGGGACAAGCTGCAGCTCGGCTGGCTCAACTACGACAAGGCGAAGGCGGCGACGAGGTCGACGCACAAGCTGGGCGTCGCCGAGTACAACACCAAGGACAAGCAGGCGCTCGTCGTCGACCTGCCCGCCAAGGCGGTCAAGACGGACGTGGTGAAGCCCGCCGAGGGCGGCAAGCAGTGGTGGGGCGGTCAGGGCGACGACCTGAAGAACACCCTCACCCGCACCGTGGACCTCACCGGTAAGTCCAAGGCGCAGCTGGACCTTTCGGGCTGGTGGGACATCGAGGCCAACTACGACTACCTCTACACCGAGGTGTCCACGGACGGCGGCGCCAACTGGACCCCGGTCGACGGCACCGCCGACGGCAAGGCCATCACCCGTGACGGCGGCGACCGCCCGGCGCTGACCGGCGTCTCCGGCGCGTACAAGAAGCTGTCGTACCCGCTCGACGCCTACGCGGGCAAGAAGGTCGACCTGCGCTTCCGCTACCAGACGGACGGCGGCACCTCCGGCAAGGGCTTCACCGCCGACGCGATCAGCCTCACCGCCGACGGCGCGACCCTCTTCACCGACGGCGCCGAGGGCGACGACAACGGCTGGACGGCGAAGGGCTTCTCGCGCATCGGCGAGTCCTTCACCAAGGAGTACCCGCAGTACTACCTCGCCGAGAACCGGCAGTACGTGTCCTACGACAAGACCCTCAAGTCCGGCCCGTACAACTTCGGCTGGAAGAGCACCAAGCCGGGCTGGGTGGAGCACTTCCCGTACCAGCCGGGCCTGTTGATCTGGAAGTGGGACACCTCGCAGACCGACAACAACGTCGGCCTGCACCCGGGGGCCGGGCGCATCCTGCCGGTCGACGCCCACCCCAAGGCGGAGCACTGGGCGGACGGTTCGCTGATGCGCAACCGCTTCCAGGCGTACGACTCGACGTTCAGCTGGTTCCCGGTCCAGGGTTACACCGTGCACAACGACGGCGTCGCCACCCGGGTGAAGGGCAAGCTCGGCAGCCCGGTCTTCGACGACCGCAAGGGCACCTACTACGACCCGAGCAACCCGACGGGCGGTGTGCAGGTTACTGACACCAACACCCGGATCAAGATCCTGCACCAGGCGCTGGACGGCTCCACGATGACGCTCCAGGTGGCCCCGTCCGGCAAGTAACTCGCCAGTAATCTGCGTTTTCGCAGGTCAGAGCCGTATCGGCCGTCGCCCTCTAGCGGGCGGCGGCCGATCGCGTTTAGATGACTTCGTGGCGTTGTCGCCGGCGGGCTTGTTGACAGGTCCGCTCTACGTGCGGGGGAGAGGTGGCGTGGATGGCGGGTGGCGGGTTCGCGAAGCTGCCGGGCGGCAGTGTGGTCGTCGCCCTCTCCCTGCCGGTCCCCTCCGGGGCGCGGGTCAGGGTCCTGGTGCACGCCGTGAACCGGCAGCGGGCGCTGACCCGGCTACGGAATCTCGGGCTCCGGGCGGTCTACCTCCGGGGCAACAGCGAGCCGCCCACGCCCGACGAGATAACCGCCGTGCTGCACCACCCGGACGGGCTGGTGTGGCGGGCCTCCCTGACCGACGACACGGAGTCCTGGCACCCGATAGGCAGCCTCCCGGGCCTGCGCGCCTGACCACGAAGGCGGGCGTGGCCGGCACTGTCACGACGGGGGGCAACCAAAATCAGCCCGTCCGGCGATCGAGGACACAGGAACCTTGGCCACAGCCGGCCCGCGGACGGCCTACCCGCCCGAAACCACCGGCTTCCCGCTGAGCTCCACACCGGCCTCCCGCATCTCCTCCAGGGCCTTCTCCGTGGTGTGGGGCGCGACCCCCGCCGTCAGGTCCAGGAGCACATGGGTGGTGAAGCCCTCCCGCCGGGCGTCCAGCGCGGTCGCCCGTACGCAGTGGTCCGTGGCGATGCCGACGACGTCGACCTCGGTCACCCCGCGCTCCCGCAGCCAGTCCCCGAGGGTGACCCCGTTCTCGTCGGTGCCCTCGAAGCCGCTGTAGGCCGCCGCGTAGGCACCCTTGTCGAAGACGGCCTCCATGGCGCCGGAGGCGATGACGGGCGCGACGTTGGGATGGAAGCCGCTGCCCTCCGTGCCGGCCACGCAGTGCACCGGCCAGGTGTGCTCGAAGTCCGGATCGGCCGAGAAGTGGTCACCGGGATCTATGTGGTGATCGCGGGTCGCGACGACATGGCGGTAGCCCGCGCCCGCCTCACCGACGAGGTCGGTGATGGCCGCGGCCACATCGGCGCCGCCGGCGACCGCGAGGCTGCCGCCCTCGCAGAAGTCGTTCTGCACGTCGACGATGATCAGTGCACGCTGCATAGTGCGGATCCTTTGTGAAGGGCCCTCGGCCGACAGTGCGGATCAAGTCGCTGTGACCGAGGGTAGTGACTCCCGTGGCGTATTGGGAGGGGGTCTCGGCGCACCCGGGCAGCGCATCCCGGAGGCGTACCCGGAACGTCCCGTCCGGTTGCGCCCGTCAGACGTACTCCGTAGGGAGCACCGGCTCCCCGCGCGAGAGCTGGGTCGCCGACATGGGCAGTCCCGCCCGCGCCGCCCGGTGCCGGTCACGGACCGCGTCCAGGGGCTCGCGGGCGACGGCCATGCCGCCCCGTACGAGCTCCACCAGCAGCTGCCGGTCGGCGAGCTCCTCGGGCACCGGCCCGGTACCGACGACCTCGGCCTCGGCCACGCCGTCCGCGTCGAGGCGGCGCGCCGCCCACTTGCGGCCGCCGATCGAGGCCTTGCCGCCCATCGACTTCTTGGCCACCGGCCGCAGCGGGGCGTCCGGCTCCCCGGAGTCGGCGCGGGCCACCAGCTTGTAGACCATCGAGCAGGTGGGGTGGCCGCTGCCGGTCACCAGCTGGGTGCCCACGCCGTACGCGTCCACGGGGGCCGCGCCCAGCGAGGCGATCGCGTACTCGTCCAGGTCGCTGGTCACGACGATCTTCGTGTTGAAGGCGCCCAGGGCGTCCAGCTGCTGCCGCACCCGGTACGCGAGCAGCAGCAGGTCGCCGGAGTCGATCCGCACCGCGCCCAGCTCCGGCCCGGCGATCTCCACGGCCATCCGGACGGCCTCGGCGACGTCGTACGTGTCGACCAGGAGGGTGGTGCTGCCGCCGAGCGAGGCGACCTGCGCGGTGAAGGCGTCCTTCTCGCTGTCGTGCAGCAGCGTGAAGGCGTGCGCACTGGTGCCGACCGTCGGAATGTTGTATCGGAAGCCCGCTGCGAGGTCGGAGGTGCTGGCGAAGCCGCCCACGTACGCGGCGCGGGCCGCGGCGACGGCGGCCAGCTCGTGCGTGCGCCGGGCACCCATCTCGATCAGCGGGCGGTCGCCCGCGGCGGCGGACATCCGGGAGGCCGCGGCGGCGACCGCCGAGTCGTGGTTGAGGATCGACAGGATCACCGTCTCCAGCAGCACCGCCTCGGCGAAGCTGCCCTCGACCCGCAGGATCGGCGAGCCGGGGAAGTAGACCTCGCCCTCGGGGTAGCCCCAGATGTCGCCGCGGAAGCGGAAGTCGGCCAGCCAGGCCAGCGTGGGCTCGTCGACGATGCGCTGGTCCGCCAGGAAGCGCAGGACGCCCGGGTCGAAGCGGAAGTTCTCCACCGCGTCGAGCACCCGGCCGGTGCCCGCCACCACGCCGTAGCGGCGGCCCTCGGGCAGCCTGCGGGTGAACACCTCGAAGACCGAGCGGCGGTCGGCCGTGCCCGCCCGCAGCGCGGCCTGCAGCATCGTGAGTTCGTAACGGTCGGTGAAGAGGGCCGTCGACGGCACAGTCACCGGCAGCCCCAGGTCCGCAGCGTTCACTTCGCCCTACCTCGCTTTTCCGTCCGGGCCTTCGCGATGATGCTACCGCGAATACTCGTCAGAGTGACGATTTCTAGACGGTTGTTCGTACCGATTGCCGGGACCCGTTTGTGCGACGGCCGGGCGCGAGTGGCAGCATGGGGGATGTGAGCGTCGCCCCTGTTGAGATCGAACGTCCCGAGTCGAGCGAGGCCCCTTTCGCGGTGGCCCAGCCCGACGTCCCCTGGGTCACGTTGGTTCACAACGACCCCGTCAATCTGATGAGTTATGTGACGTATGTGTTCCAGACCTACTTCGGCTACTCCAAGGACAAGGCCCACAAGCTGATGCTCGACGTCCACCACAAGGGCCGCGCGACCGTCTCCAGCGGCAGCCGCGAGGAGATGGAGCGCGACGTGCAGGCGATGCACGGCTACGGCCTGTGGGCGACCCTGTCGCAGGACCGCTGATGGCCGGGCACTTCGAGCCGCTCGCGGGCGGCGGGGCCGCCGTGGCCCTGGACGAGGTCGAGATCTCCATCCTGCGCAGCCTGGCCGTGCAGCTCCTGGAGCTGGTCGGGCCGGGGGACGGGCACGGCCCGGAGGACGCCGACCCGCTCGCGCGGCTCTTCACCGAGGGCCCCAGCGAGCCGCCCGCCGACCCCGCCCTCGCCCGGCTGTTCCCGGATGCGTACGGTGAACCGGGCGTGGCACAGGACACCGAGCAGCGCGCCCACGCGGCCGAGTTCCGCCGCTACACGGAGAACGACCTGCGGGCCCGCAAGCGCGAGGACGCCCTCTGTGTCGTCCGCTCGCTGGACTCGCTGACGGTCGGCGGCGACCGGGGCGCGGTGCTGCGGCTGTCGCCGGAGGAGTGCCGGCAGTGGCTCGGCGCGCTCAACGACCTGCGGCTGGCCATCGGCACCCGGCTGGAGGTCACGGAGGACGACGACAGCGAGGAGCTCTTCCGGCTGCCGGACGAGGACCCCCGCAAGCCGATGGTGATGGCGTACCTCTGGCTGGGGGGCCTCCAGGAGACCCTCGTCGAGGCACTGATGGCCTGATCCGGCCTGGCCTGATCCGGGCGGGTCCGGACGGCTCGGTCGGGTGCCTCGGAGCACCCGATCGACGTCCGATATTCGAACAGTGTGCACTGGGTGTTCGCTCACCGAACGCTCAATTCCGGATAACGATCGAGTTACCGTAGTGGCCGCCAATGGGCGGCCTTTTTACATTTGTCCTACTTTTAGTGTGGCCGCTGTCACAGGGGGCTGGGCGATCTCATTGCGCCACGTGATAAATCTTCACGACCTGCCTCCGTGACGCCACCCATGTCGCGGCGGGAGCGCTTCGCCGGCCGACCGTCGGCACTTGCAGGACTCCATCCGGGGGGATCTGGACCCGATCCGAATGACCGGATCGGTATGGAGAAAGGCGCACCACCATGACCTCTGAGCAGGTCGCGGACCGAACCGCGAGCGCGGCGGCCGCAGGGCAGGACGGAAGCGGACAGGGAGCTTCCGAGGGTTACCAGCGGGGACTGGGCAACCGGCAGATTCAGATGATCGCCATCGGCGGTGCCATCGGCACCGGCCTCTTTCTCGGCGCGGGCACGGCCATCCACAAGGCCGGACCCAGCCTGATCCTGGCCTACGCGATAGCCGGCCTCGTCATCTTCTTCATCATGCGGGCGCTCGGCGAGCTGCTCATGTACCGCCCGGTCTCGGGTTCCTTCTCGGACTACGCGCGGGAGTTCCTCGGCCCCTTCTGGGGCTATGTGACCGGCTGGACGTACTGGCTCTTCTGGGTCGTCACCGGCATCACCGAGGTGACCGCCGCGGCGACCTACATGAACTTCTGGTCGAAGGGCGGCATCCCCCAGTGGGCATCCGCCCTCGGCTTCACCGTCGTCCTCTACCTGGCCAACCTGATCTCCGTGAAGCTCTTCGGCGAGCTGGAGTTCTGGTTCTCCATGGTCAAGGTCACCGCCATCATCGGCATGATCCTGATCGGCCTCGGCGTCATCACCCTCGGCTTCTCGAACGCCGGTGACACCGCCACCTTCAGCAACCTCTGGGCGCACCACGGCTTCTTCCCCAACGGCGTCAAGAGCACCCTGATGACGTTGCAGATCGTGATGTTCGCCTTCCTCGCCGTCGAGCTCGTCGGCGTCACCGCGGGCGAGGCCAAGGACCCGAAGAAGACCCTGCCCAAGGCGATCAACACCGTCCCGTGGCGGATCGCGGTCTTCTACATCGGCGCGCTCATCATCATCCTCGCCGTCGTCCCGTGGACCGAGTTCGTGCCCGGCACCAGCCCCTTCGTGGCCGCCTTCCAGAAGATCGGCCTCCCGGCGGGCGCGGGCATCGTCAACTTCGTGGTCCTCACCGCCGCCCTCTCCTCCTGCAACTCGGGCATGTACTCCACCGGCCGCATGCTGCGCGACCTCGCGCTCAACGGCCAGGGCCCGAAGTTCTTCGCCCAGCTCACCAAGAACGGCCTGCCGCTGCGCGGCACCACCGCCTCCGCGGCGCTGATGCTCGTCGGCGTCTGGATCAACTACGAGTGGCCGGGCCAGGCGTTCACCTACGTGGTCTCCTTCGCCACCATCTCCGGCATGTGGGCCTGGATCATGATCCTCGTCGCCCAGCTCCGCTACCGCCGCAAGGCCGACCGGGGCGAGCTGCCGCAGTCCGAGTTCCGCGCCCCCGGCGCACCCTGGACGAGCGCCTTCGCCCTCGCCTTCATCGGCATGGTCATCGTGCTGATGGGCATCGACGAGGACTCCCGCGTCTCGCTCTACTGCGCGCCCGTCTGGGCCCTGCTGATGGTCGTCTCCTACTACGCCCTCAAGCGGCGCAACCCCGAGGCGTTCGTCCGCAAGTCCCCCGAGCACTACGCGAAGCTCGCCGAGGCCACCCGGTCCGAGGTCGAGCACGCCGCCTGACGCAGGCACCGCACGGCAACAGGGCCCGCCCGTACCTCCCGGTACGGGCGGGCCCTCTGCTTATCCTTGCCCCCATGCTGACCATCACCCAGGACCTCCACGACCGGATCGTCGCCCACGCCCGCGCCGACCACCCCGACGAGGCGTGCGGCGTGGTCGCCGGCCCGGCCGGCAGCGGCCGCCCCGAGCGGTTCGTCCCGATGCTCAACGCCGCCCGCTCGCCCACCTTCTACGAGTTCGACTCCGGGGACCTGCTGAAGCTCTACCGCGACATGGACGACCGCGACGAGGAACCCGTCGTCATCTACCACTCGCACACCGCCACGGAGGCGTACCCCTCCCGTACGGACATCACCTACGCGAACGAGCCCGGCGCCCACTACGTCCTCGTCTCCACCGCCGACGCCGACGGCGCGGGCCCCTTCCAGTTCCGCTCCTTCCGCATAGCCGAGGGAGAGGTCACGGAGGAGGAGGTCCGCGTCGTGGCTGCCTACTGAGACCGGACGGTCCGCATGCCGGGACGAACTTCCGGGGCCCGCACGGGGAATCGATACGATGCGCCCATGGTTCCCGACAGTGCGAGCGACAGGACGCCGGGCAGCGCGCTGCTCACGGCGCGGCTCCATGTCGACCTGTGCCGGCTCGCCGGTGCGCTGTGTCCGCGCGGCACCGCCGCGTGACCGCGGCTGTCAGCACAGCCCCTTCCCCGCACTCCGACAGGAGCACACCCATGGCCATCGAGGTCCGCATCCCGACCATCCTCCGCACCTACACCGACGGCGCGAAGGCCGTCGAGGGCGGCGGCGCCACGATCGACGAGCTCTTCAAGGACCTCGACGCCCGCCACCCCGGCATCCGCGAGCGCCTCGTCGACGAGTCGGGCGACCTGCGCCGCTTCGTCAACGTCTACCTCAACGACGAGGACGTCCGCTTCCTCGGCGGCATCGGCACCGCGCTCGGCGACGGCGACAGCGTCACCATCCTCCCGGCCGTCGCCGGCGGCATGGTCTGAGCGGCGGGACCTCCGTGCGCTACGACAGCCCGCTGGCAGCGGTCGGCAACACCCCGCTCGTCCGCCTGCCGCGGCTCTCCCCGTCCGACACCGTCCGGGTGTGGGCCAAGCTGGAGGACCGCAACCCCACCGGCTCGGTCAAGGACCGCCCCGCCCTCTTCATGATCGAGCGGGCGGAGCGGGACGGCCGGCTGACACCCGGCTGCACGATCCTGGAACCCACCTCCGGCAACACCGGCATCTCGCTGGCCATGGCGGCCCGCCTCAAGGGCTACCGCATGGTGTGCGTCATGCCGGAGAACACCAGCGAGGAGCGGCGGGCGCTGCTCGCCATGTGGGGCGCGGAGATCATCCCCTCGCCCGCCGCGGGCGGCTCCAACACCGCCGTCCGCCGGGCCAAGGAGCTGGCCGCGGAACACCCGGACTGGGTGATGCTCTACCAGTACGGGAACCCCGACAACGCCGGGGCGCACTACGCCACCACCGGCCCCGAGATCCTCGCGGACCTCCCGGAGATCACCCACTTCGTCGCCGGGCTCGGCACCACCGGCACCCTGATGGGCGCGGGCCGCTACCTGCGCGAGCATGTGCCGGACGTACGGATCGTGGCGGCCGAGCCCCGCTACGACGACCTCGTCTACGGGCTGCGCAACCTCGACGAGGGCTTCGTGCCCGAGCTCTACGACGAGTCCGTGCTCACCACGCGCTTCTCCGTCGGCTCCGAGGACGCCGTCCGCCGCACCCGGCAACTCCTGGCGGAGGAGGGCATCTTCGCGGGGATCTCCACCGGCGCCGCCCTGCACGCGGCGCTCGGCGTGGCCCGCAAGGCCGAACGGGCGGGGGAGCGCGCCGACATCGCCTTCATCGTCGCCGACGGCGGCTGGAAGTACCTCTCCACCGGCGTACACACCGCCCCCACCGACGAGGAGGCCGTCGCGGCCCTCCACGGCCAGCTCTGGGCCTGACAGCCCCGCAACACGGCTTCGCCGCGTTGTCCTCAATCGCCGGACGGGCTGAATGTGCTGGCTACGGTCCGCACAATCCAGCCCGTCCGGCGTTTGAGGACGCGGCCGCAGGCCGCTCCCGCCGAAGGCGGAAACGGCGGGGATGCCGGAAGCCGACGGACGGAACCACCCCGCCGCCCAGCCAGCGCAGCGCGTCCGTACCGGTGACTTCAACCACAACCGAACCTCGCGGAGGAGCGACCGAAGACTTCGCGCCTTACGCTCGACGGACCGCATGGCCCCCCGTAACCGGCCCACGGAGGTTCAGGCCCGTATGAAGCTCACCGTCGTCGGATGCTCCGGGTCGTTCCCGTCCACGGAATCACCCTGCTCGAGCTACCTCGTAGAGGCCGACGGCTTCCGGCTGCTCCTCGACATGGGCAACGGCGCCCTGGGCGAGCTGCAGCGCCACATCGGTCTCTACGACCTCGACGCCATCCTGCTGTCGCATCTGCACCCCGACCACTGCATCGACATGTGCGGCTACTTCGTGGCCCGCTACTACCGGCACGAGGGCGGCAGGGCGGAGGCCATCCCCGTGCACGGCCCGGAGGGCACCGAGCACCGGCTGTCCACCGCGTACGGGGACGTGCCCGACGACTGCATGGCGGAGGTCTTCGACTTCCGCACCCTGAAGCCGGGCAGCTTCACCGCGGGCCCGCTCACCATCCGCACGGACCGGGTCCGGCACCCCGTCGAGGCGTACGCCTTCCGGATCGAGCACAACGGCAGCGCCCTCGTCTACTCCGGTGACACCGGCCCCTGCCAGGCCCTGCACGAACTGTCCGTGGGCGCCGACCTCCTGCTGTGCGAGGCGTCGTTCACCCACGGCAAGGAGGACATCCCGGACCTCCACCTCAACGGCCGGGAAGCCGGCGAGCACGCCGCCCGCGCCGGGGTGGGGCGGCTGGTGCTCACCCACATCCCGCCGTGGACGGACCCGCTCACGAACCTCCGCGACGCACAGGCCGCTTATGACGGCCCGGTGGAGCTGGCGCGGTCCGGCGCCGTCTACGAGATTTAGCCGGGGTAATGCGGTTTTAAAGGCGACAACGGTTAAGGGCCCCTGGAATCCATGGATTCCAGGGGCCCTTACCGGTGTTCAATCTATTACCGGGAATTCCCGGAGGAGACTCACGCCTTGAGTTCGGCGGCCTCTTCCTCCGATTCGCGGCCCGGGGTCTTCAGGTCGAACTTGATGATGGCGAAGCGGAACACCACGTAGTAGACCGCCGCGAAGCACAGACCGACCAGTACCAGCAGCCACGGCTTGGACGCGATGCCCAGGTTCAGCACGAAGTCGACCGCGCCGGCGGAGAAGCCGAAGCCGTCCTTCATGCCGAGCGCCCAGGTCAGGGCCATCGAGACACCGGTCAGCACCGCGTGGATCGCGTACAGCACCGGGGCGATGAACATGAACGTGAACTCGATCGGCTCGGTCACACCGGTGACGAAGGCGGTGAGCGCGAGCGAGAACATCATGCCGCCGACGACCTTGCGGTTCTCGGGGCGGGCGCAGTGCACGATCGCCAGGCAGGCGGCCGGCAGCGCGAACATCATGATCGGGAAGAAGCCGGTCATGAACTGGCCGGCGTTCGGGTCGCCCGCGAGGAAGCGCGCGATGTCGCCGTTGACGGCGCCCTTGGGGCCGTCGTACGAACCGGCCTGGAACCACGGGAAGGAGTTCAGCAGGTGGTGCATGCCGATCGGGATCAGCGCGCGGTTGGCGACACCGAAGATGCCCGCGCCGACCGCGCCGGAGCCGACCAGCCACTCGCCGAAGTTGTGCAGACCCGTGCCCAGCACCGGCCAGATGTAGCCGAAGACGACACCGATCAGCAGACCCGCGAAGGACGACAGGATCGGGACGAGACGGCGGCCGCCGAAGAAGCCCGCCCAGTCCGGCAGCTTGGTGCGGTAGAAGCGCTGGTAGAGCAGCGCGACCACGAGGCCCATCACGATGCCGCCGAGGACCTTGGCGTCGACCGCCTGTTCCACCATGGCGACCTTGTGGTCGACCACGGCCTCCTTCTTCGGCAGGCTGCCGTCCGTGAAGGTGCCCAGCACCTTCTGGAAGACCAGGTAACCGGCGACGGCGGCCAGCGCGGTGGAGCCGTCCGACTTCTTGGCGTAGCCGATCGCGACACCCACGGCGAACAGCAGCGCCATGTTGTCGAGGATGGCGCCGCCACCCGCGGACATGAACTCGGCGATCTTGTTCAGGAACTCCGGGAAGGACTTCCGGCCCAGCATGTCGTCCTGGCCCAGGCGGACCATCAGCGCGGCCGCGGGCAGCACCGCGACCGGCAGCATCAGGCTGCGGCCGATGCGCTGCGCGATGGCCATGGCGCCCGCACCGAACTTCTTCTTCTCCGGCGCGGCGTCATCAGGCGCCGTCTTCGCCGCCTTGGCGCTCTTACTCATCGGATTCCTCCAGGTGAGGCGGGCGCTCGGGGGAAGGGGGGACGGCCCGCAATCTGGTCTACACCACTCAGTGGTTTAGACCTGTTGTAGCACGTGAGTCGGGCATAAAGGAATCCATCGTTCCCGGTGGGCTATGACACAGTGCGGGCGGCACGGAAACGACCCCCGGGCCCAAGGCTCGGGGGTCGTGGTGACCGGCGGGTAAAACCCAGCGCAGTGTCACGGGCTCCTTACTTCGCGTTTCCTTTACTTCACGTTCTCCCGCTCGATCTCCTCCGCCAGCTCTTCCGGCTCACGGCCCGGAGTCGGCAGATCGAACTTCGTAATCGCGAAGCGGAAAAGCACGTAGTAGACCACCGCGAAGCACAGCCCGATCGGAATGATCAGCCATGGCCTGGTCGCCAGCCCCCAGTTGATGACGTAGTCGATCAGCCCCGCCGAGAAGCTGAAACCGTCGTGCACCCCGAACCCCCACGTCACCGCCATCGACACACCCGTCAGCACCGCGTGGATCGCGTACAGCACCGGGGCGATGAACAGGAACGAGTACTCGATCGGCTCCGTGATGCCCGTGACGAACGACGTCAGGCCGACCGACAGCATCATCCCGCTCACCACCTTCCGGTGGTGCGGCCTGGCGCAGTGCGCGATCGCCAGCGCCGCGGCGGGCAGCGCGAACATCATGATCGGGAAGAAGCCGGTGGTGAACTGGCCCGCGGACGGGTCGCCCGCCAGGAAGCGGTTGATGTCACCGTGCACCACGGTGCCGTCCGGCTTGGTGTAGTCGCCGAACTGGAACCACATGAAGGTGTTGAGGAACTGGTGCAGCCCCACCACCAGCAGCGCGCGGTTCGCCACCCCGAACACGCCCGCGCCCGCCGACCCCAGGTCCGACAGCCACTTGCTGAAACTCGTCAGCGCATCGCCGACCGGCGGCCACACCCACAGGCAGATCACCGCGAACGCCAGGGCGACGAAGGACATCAGGATCGGCACCAGACGGCGGCCGTTGAAGAAGCCCAGCCAGTCCACCAGCTTCACCCGGTGGAAGCGCATCCAGAACCAGGCGCTCAGCAGCCCGATCACGATGCCGCCGAACACCCCCGGGTTCTGGAAGGTGGCCGGACTCGTCTTCCCCGCGCCCGTGACGCAGACGCCGCCCCACAGCCCCGCGCCGCCGAACGTCGTCTCGTGCGGGCAGTCCTGCGGGAACTTGTGCAGCACCGAGAAGTAGACGAGGAACGCCACCACCGCGGCCAGCGCCGTCGAGCCGTCCGACTTCTTCGCCATCCCGATGGCCACGCCCACGCAGAACAGCAGCGGCAGCCCGAGACCCGAGTCCAGCAGCGCGCCGCCCGCGCCCGCGAAGACCTTGGCCACGTCCGTCCAGCCCAGCCCGTCCTTGCCGAAGACGTCCGGCTGCCCCAGCCGGTTGAGGATGCCCGCCGCCGGCAGCACGGCGATCGGCAACTGGAGGCTGCGGCCCATCTTCTGCAGATTCTGGAAGAGGCCCTGCGTCCAGGTCTTCTGCCGTGGGGCCGCCGCGGCGTTCGAACTCATCCCGTACCTCCGCTCGCCGCCCCGGCGGCAGTCCACTCGGTGCTTTGCCGCATACTGGTGTAGACCACTTGCGGTGTGTGTCGGGCCTCCCGGAGCGCAGCGCCGGTTGGTCGTCATCTTTCGCCAGATGACGGACATACGCCCACGTAATTGCTCTGAACGTGGGTTACCGTGTGAAAGCCGGTCGGCGAGACCGCCGAAGGGCCAGAGACAACCAGGAGTGCACATGGCCACCAAGGCTGAGAAGATCGTCGCCGGGCTCGGCGGGATCGACAACATCGAAGAGGTCGAGGGCTGCATCACCCGCCTCCGCACCGAGGTCGTCGACCCCTCCCGCGTCGACGAGGCCGCGCTCAAGGCCGCCGGCGCCCACGGCGTCGTCAAGATGGGCACCGCCATCCAGGTCGTCATCGGCACCGACGCCGACCCGATCGCCGGCGAGATCGAAGACATGATGTAAGGAGCCCCACGGCTCCCGCCGAAGGGCCCCGTTCCACCGTCCCCACGAACCGCCTACCGGCCGGGGACGAACCGGAACGGGGCCCTTTGCGTTGCCTATAGGCTCATCACCATGTCTCGCATCGACGGCCGCACCCCCGACCAGCTCCGCCCCGTGACCATCCAGCGCGGTTGGAGCAAGCACGCCGAAGGCTCCGTCCTCATCTCCTTCGGGGACACCAAGGTCTTCTGCACCGCCAGCGTCACCGAGGGCGTGCCCCGCTGGCGCAAGGGCACCGGCGAGGGCTGGGTCACCGCCGAGTACTCGATGCTGCCGCGCGCGACCAACACCCGCGGCGACCGCGAGTCCGTCCGCGGCAAGATCGGCGGCCGCACGCACGAGATCTCCCGCCTCATCGGCCGCTCCCTGCGCGCCGTGATCGACTTCAAGGCGCTCGGCGAGAACACCATCGTCCTCGACTGCGACGTCCTCCAGGCCGACGGCGGCACCCGCACCGCCGCCATCACCGGCGCCTACGTGGCCCTCGCCGACGCGATCACCTGGGCCCAGGGCAAGAAGCTCATCAAGCACGGCCGCCAGCCGCTCACCGGCACCGTCTCCGCCGTCAGCGTCGGCATCGTCGACGGCGTCCCGCTCCTCGACCTCTGCTACGAGGAGGACGTCCGCGCCGACACCGACATGAACGTCGTCTGCACCGGCGACGGCCGCTTCGTCGAGGTCCAGGGCACCGCCGAGGCGGAGCCCTTCGCCCGCGCCGAACTCGACGCCCTGCTGGACCTGGCCGTCGGCGGCTGCGCCACGCTCGACACCGCCCAGCGCGAGGCCCTCGCCCGCACCCTGGAGGAGAGCCGGTGAAGCGCCTGATCCTCGCCACCCGCAACGCCAACAAGGTCGGCGAGCTCCGCGCCATCCTGGCGGCGGCCGGCCTCGACGTCGAACTCGTGGGCGCCGACGCCTATCCCGGGATCCCGGACGTCAAGGAGACCGGCGTCACCTTCGCCGAGAACGCCCTCCTCAAGGCCCACACCCTCGCCCGTGCCACCGGCCTCCCGGCGATCGCCGACGACTCGGGCCTCTGCGTGGATGTGCTGAACGGCGCCCCCGGCATCTTCTCCGCCCGCTGGGCGGGCGCCCACGGCGACGACAAGGCCAACCTGGACCTGCTCCTCGCCCAGCTCGGCGACATCGCCGAGGAACACCGCGGCGCCCATTTCGCGTGCGCGGCGGCCCTGGCCCTCCCCGACGGCACGGAGCGCGTCGTCGAAGGCCGCCTGGAGGGCATGCTCCGGCACGCGCCGAGCGGCACGGGCGGCTTCGGGTACGACCCGATCCTCCAGCCGCTGGGGGAGACGCGTACGTGTGCCGAACTGACGGCGGACGAGAAGAACGCGATCAGCCACCGGGGGAAGGCGTTCCGGGAGCTCGTCCCGGTGGTGCGGGAGCTTTTGGGGTAAGGGAATGCCGAAGGGGCCGATCCGTCGTTCAACGGGTCGGCCCCTTCGATTCCAAGGACAGTGCGGCCGGTGGGACTCGAACCCACACGGGATTTCTCCCACGGCGATCTAAACGCCGCTCGGCTGCCATTTCGACACGGCCGCTAGCCGCCAGCCATCGTATCGGGTTGGCGGCTGTCTGAGCACCTGGCTTGGTGCTAAGTGCGTGCGGCGGCTCGGTTTCCTCCTCGACGGTTCCGGCACCAGGTGTCCGTGAGTGCGTGGCAGTTGGGGCAGAGGTAGCGGAGGTTCTCTCGGCGGTTGTCGAGCCAGTCGCCGCTGATGTGGTCGATCTGCAAGGTGATCGGCTGGCCCCGCCATTTGCCCTCGTTGCCGCAGAAGGCGCACTGATACGGGACGCCGATCTCGCCGAGGGCTCGGTGGAGCCGCTGGCGGCTCTCGCGAGTTGAGCCTTCGGGGCGCACCCGGAGCACTTCGTCCGCGATGGGCTTGGGCTCGGCAACCTGAATGGCGCCCCAAGTCTTCCGCTTGAAGTGAGAGGTATCCAGCCCGAGTTGGGTGGCCCGTCGTCGCACCCGTCGGTGGTTGGTGTCGTTTACGGCAAGTCCGAGTGACCGCATGACGTCGGCAAAACTGGTCGCGCCGGCGACCGCTTCCCGCACGCGGCCGTCGGGCAGCGCAAGCCGACTGTTGCGAAAGTGGCCGGTGTCGATGCCCCGGTCCCTGAGCATGCGCCCGAGTGCCGCGCGCGTCCTGCCGTCATCGGGGATGCCGAGATCTCGCGCCATCGCGCGGATGCTGGTTGCGGATGCGGTGGCTGCCCTGAGTTCCTCGTCGGTGAACGGCAAGTCGAGCTCTGGCCGGTTCAGGCCGGGAAAGTGGCTGACGTCGATGCCGATCGCGGTGATCCGACGGCGGATGTGGGAGAGGGTTCCGGTTGCCGGTGGTGCACCGAGCTTCTGCGCGACTTCACGCAGAGTGGTGGATGAGGCGACGGCGTTGGCTATGGCCTCATCCGGGTACTTGCGCCAAGGGCTGCGCTGTTTGAAATGGCCGGTGTCGATGCCGCAGGCGGCGACCTTCTCCTGAAGCACCCGGCGCCTGCCGCCGCTGGCTTTGACCCCCAGCTTGCGCATCAGATCGGCCCACCCCGTCGCCTCCGCGACGGCGCGTGCCAGCGTTTCACGGTCGTACACGTCAGCCATGGGCGCGCCCAGCAATGAAGAGAAGGCGCAACCGCTCACCCGGCACTCGCCCCTCCGACGGCGACCCCATCGTGAGCAGGCTCCCCGGAGCCCTCTTCGAGCGGCCTCGGCCTCCTGCCGAGAAGTGGGAGGTGTCGATGCCCAGTGCGGCGATCCGGCGGCCGATGTGGGCCTGGTTGCCGCCCACCGGATTGATCCCCAGGCGGCGTACCACCTCGGTGACACTGTGCGAGTCGGCCACCAGCTCGCGCAGCCGTTCTTCGGTATGACGGACTCGCTGCGTCGTGAAGTGCGATGTGTCTATCCCCGCCTCCGCCAGCTTCGCGCGGATGTAGGTTCTGCTGCCCGGCGTCGACGTACCGCCGCACCAGCGCACCGCCTCGTCGTACGACGTCGAAGCGCGCGCCGCTTCCACGAGCAGTTCGTAGGTGTACCTGACCGGCATCTGTTCCCCTCCCACCTCGCGACACCCGAGGACGGGGACACGGCCGCAGGGCCGTACCCCGTTCCCGTCCGGTGTGCGCGACGGTTGCGTCTGATGGGTACGACCACCATTGGGCGGCCTCGTACGCGTCAACGACAGCACGGCTGATCGGTTACGCCGGAAGGGGCTCCGCGCGGTCAACCCCGATACCCCAGGACAACCTGATATAGGCATGAAGGGAACGCGCTGCCCGTTTTCCCCGTCCCTCACTGCGGGGTGTCGCAAAATCGCCCCCGCCGGCAACCCCGGTAACCCCGGCAATCCCGGTAACCCCAGCATCCCCACCGAGGAAGAGAGGCCGATGGCCGACCGTGCCGTGCCCCGCCGGGTCAGCATGCGGACCCTCCTGGCGATCTTCGCGGCGGTGACCGTCCTGGCGCTCGCCGGTGTGTGGCTCGGTCAGGGCCAGGACCGGGCGAACGCGGTGTCCGACGCCCCGAAGACGGCCGCGGCGCAGAAGTCGCCGCAGCCGCTGCGGGAGGTGCCGCAGGACACGGTGGAAGAGGCCAAGCCGCAGGAGCCGCCGGGGGTCCGGGAGTGCGGGCTGGGCGACCCGGTCGTGGAGCCCAAGATCATCACGCTGAACTGCGCGAACACCGGCATGGTGGCGAGCGGCATCAAGTGGTCGCACTACGGCGCCGACGGCGCGGACGGCCGCGGCGTGGTGCAGGTCTCGGTCGCCGCCAACGGCGCGGCCCCGGGGACCTATCCGGCGCGCTTCCGGTTGTACGGCGCGCGGAACGTCGACGGGCTGCCGGCGTTCACGGGTATCGACGTCGACTACACCGGGGCCACGCCCGCGGGGGAGTCGAAGGAAACGTATTCGATCGCGTGATGGGTATCCGTGGCCGGATCGCGCTGGCGATCTCCTTCGTCACCGCGCTCGCCGTGGTGGTGCTCGGTATCGCCGTGCACCACATCGCCGCCGAGGAGCGCGGCAGGCAGGCGCAGTCGTACCAGGACGCGCTGCTGAGCTCGGCGCTCCAGGTCTATCAGCGGGACGGCCTGCTGGCGCTGGGCGCGCAGCTCGACGACTCGACGCTGCCGGTGCCGCTGGCGCAGCGGGTGGCGCAGGGCAGGCCCGGTACGTACATCAGTGGCGGTGCCGATCCCCGGGTGTGGGCGGCGACGTCGGTGGGGGACGGCAAGGTGCTGTCCGTTTCTGCGCCCTATCCGGACCGTGATCCCGTGCAGAAGGCGCTGGACAAGGCGCTGCTGGTGGCGGGGGTGGCCACGGTGGCGCTGATGGCGGTGGTGGCGTGGTTCGTGGCGCAGAGTCTGTCGCGGCGGCTGCGGACCAGTGCGGCCGCGGCGCGGCGGATCGCCGCGGGCGCGCCGCCGGACGCGGAGGCGCTGGCGGCGGGCGGCCGGGACGAGGTGGCGGAGCTGGGCCGCTCGGTGCACCACATGGCGACGTCGCTGGCGGCGCGGGTGGAGGCGGAGCGGGAGTTCACGGCGGACGTGGCGCACGAGTTGCGGACGCCGGTGGCGGGCCTGGTGGCGTCCGCGGAGCTGCTGCCGCATCCGCGCGCGGTGGAGATGGTGCGGGAGCGCGCGCAGACGATGCGTTCGCTGGTGGAGGACCTGTTGGAGGTCTCCCGGCTGGACTCCGGTGTGGAGCGGGCGCAGCTGGACCCGGTGGAGCTGCCGTCGCTGGTGCGCGGCATCGTGAAGCGGGCGCGCGGGCAGCGCGGGGTCGACGACGTGTCGGTCGAGGTGGTCGGCGAGGGCCGCATCGTGGCGACGGACGCGCGCCGGGTGGAGCGGATCCTGGTGAACATCCTGGGGAACGCGGCGAAGCACGGGAAGCCGCCGATCGAGGTGCGCGTGGAGGGCACCCGGATCGTGGTCCGCGACCATGGTGTGGGTTATCCGCCGGAGCTGGTGGACCAGGGGCCGCGGCGGTTCCGTACGGCGGCGCCGGAGCGTGGCACGGGCCACGGGCTGGGGCTGACGATCGCGGTGGGCCAGGCGGTGGTGCTCGGCGCGAGCCTGCGGTTCGGTACGGCGGAGGGCGGTGGCGCCGAGGCGGTCCTGGAGCTGCCGCCGGCCGACGACGGCGCAGGGCAGGAGCCCTGCGCCGCGCGCCCGGGTGCCTGAGGGGTTACAGCCCCAGGTCCTTGATGATCTTCGCGACGTGGCCGGTGGCCTTGACGTTGTAGAGGGCGCGCTCGACCTTGCCCTCCTCGTCCACGATGACGGTGGAGCGGATGACGCCGGTCACCGTCTTCCCGTACAGCTTCTTCTCGCCGTACGCGCCGTACGCCTCCAGTACCTGCTTGTCGGGGTCGCCGACCAGCGTGACCTTCAGCTCCTCCTTCTCGCGGAACTTGGCGAGCTTCTCCGGCTTGTCGGGGGAGACGCCGATGACGTCGTAGCCGTGCCCGGCGAGGAAGCCGAGGTTGTCGGTGAAGTCGCACGCCTGCTTGGTGCAGCCGGGCGTGAGCGCGGCGGGGTAGAAGTAGACGATGACCTTGCGTCCCTTGTGGTCGGCCAGGGAGACCGGCTTGCCGTCGGCGTCGGGCAGGGTGAAGGCGGGGGCGGTGTCGCCGGGCTGCAGGCGCTCGCTCATGGACGTCTCCTCGTCGGTCGGGGGCCGGGTCGGCGCGGGGGTCGGGTCCCCGAGCGTAGTCAGCTCCTCGATCGGGGGTGCCGTGGGGCACGGGGTCCGGTGAGCTGACAGACTGTCGTCATCACTCATCATCACTCTTATCGAGACGACGGAGGCAGCGCGGTGTCGGATGCCAGGACCCCTGCGCAGATCGAGGCGGACATCGCCCGCAGGCGGAACGAGCTCGCCGTGACGCTCGACGAGATCGGCGTGCGGATGCACCCGAAGACGATCGTGGGCGATGCGAAGGCCAAGGTGGCCTCGAAGGTCGACCAGACCGCGGGCCGTGCCTATGTGGCGGCGAACCGTCTGGTGTCGGACGTCCGGGCGCGCTTCGTCGCCGAGGACGGCAGCCCGCGCCTGGACCGGATCGTGCCGGTGGCGATGGTCGCGGTGGGCGTGGTCGGCCTGTTGACGGTCTCCCGCCGCGGCCGTCGGGCGTAGGTCGCACCGGCGGATCCGCGGCCTGTGGTCTCGGGGCCGCGTGCGGGCAGGTACGGTCTTGGCGTGAGTACGCATACCACCCACGACAAGCTGCCCATCCGGATGCTCCACGACCGGGTGCTGGTCCGGACCGATATTCCGGAGGGCGAGCGCCGGTCCAGCGGCGGCATCGTCATCCCGGCGACGGCGGCCGTGGGCCGCAGGCTGGCGTGGGCGGAGGTCGTGGCGGTCGGGCAGAGCGTGCGCACGGTGGAGCCGGGCGACCGGGTGCTCTACGACCCCGAGGACCGCGCCGAGGTCGAGGTCCGTGGCGTGGCGTACGTGCTGATGCGCGAGCGGGACCTGCACGCGGTGGCGGCGGAGCGCCTGGAGGGGTCCGAGGACTCCACGGGGCTCTATCTCTGACGTCACCGGCCGCGGCGGTTTGCTACGGTCGGGGGCATACCCGACGAGACGCGCCGTACCGGGTCAGGACAAGACGACGCACCCCTGTAGGAGAGATTCCACGGAGGTGCCGTCATGGCATGGATCCTGCTCGCTGTCGCCGGTCTGCTCGAAGTGGCCTGGTCGATCGGCATGAAGTTCACCGACGGGTTCACCAGGCTCTGGCCCAGTGTGTTCACCGTCGCGGGTATCGCCGCGAGCATGCTGCTGCTCGCGCAGGCCGCGCGCACGCTGCCGATCGGTACGGCCTACGGAGTGTGGGTCGGTATCGGGGCGGCCGGCGCGGCGGTGTTCGGTATGGCGGTGCTGGGGGAACCGGCGACCGCCGCGCGGATCTTCTTCGTCGTGCTGCTGCTGGTGGCCGTGGTGGGCCTGAAGGCCACCTCGGGCCACTGATCCCGCTCAGTACTTGTAGCTCAGGAGCGAGTCGCCTTCGTGCCCGCCCCGCCCGTCCTTCGGTTCGTTCGGGAACAGCGTGAAGGGCGGCAGGCTGGGCAGCCCGGTGGGCGGGCCCGGCAGCGTCGGGATGCCGGTCGGCGGGCCCGGCGGCCGGGAGGGCCGGGTCGGGAAGCCGGTCGGCGGGCCCGACGACGCCGTGGGCGGCGCGGAGGTCTCCGGCGGTGCCGAGGTCGTGGGCGGCTCCAGCGAGGGCGCGGGGCCGCCGGTCGACGTCTGGAGGTCGAAGTCCTTGACGGAGGTGCCGTTCAGCGCGGCCTCGGTGTAGGCCGCCCAGATGTCGGCGGGCGCGCCGCCGCCGTTGATGCGGGGCAGTCCGGTCGCCCCGTACAGCGACTTCTGGGCGCCGGTGTCGGAGTCCTGGCCCATGACCGCGACGACGGTGGCCAGGTCGGGGGTGTAGCCCGCGAACCAGGCGGCCTTGTCCTCCTCCGCGGTGCCCGTCTTGCCCGCGGCGGGCCGCCCGGCGGCCTGCGCGGTCGAGCCGGTGCCGTTGTCGACGACGCTCTTGAGGACGGCCGTGGTGGTGTCGGCGGCGTCCCGGGTGACGGCGCGCTTGGGGTCCTTGGCGGGCAGTTCGACGTTCTCGCCGGCCTTGGTGACCTTGTCGACCAGGGTGTACGGGCCGTGCCTGCCGTGGTTGGCGAGGGTCGCGTACGCCTGGGCCATGTCGAGGACGCTGGCGGTGGCCACGCCCAGCGCGATGGACGGGGTGGCGGTGAGCTCGGGGGTCTTCTCGGGGATGCCGAGGGCGACGGCGGTGTCCTTGACCTTGCCCGGACCGACGTCCTGCGCCATCTGGGCGTAGACGGCGTTGACGGAGAGGTCGGTGGCCTTGGTGACGGTGATCTGCCCGTACGACTTGTCGTCCTCGTTGGCGGGCGCGTAGCCGACGGGTCCGTTCCGGCCCTGGACGGGGCGCTTGTTGGTGCCGTCGTAGACCGTGTTGGGGGTGATGGCGCGGCCGTCCTGCGTCGTCGCGTCGTTCTCGACGGCGGAGGTGAGGACGAAGGGCTTGAAGGTGGAGCCCACTTGGTAGTCGCGGCGGGTGGCGTTGTTGACGTACTGCTTGGTGTAGTCGATGCCGCCGTAGAGGGCGACGACCCGGCCGGTCGTGGGATCGATGGAGGCGCCGCCCGCGCGGACGTAGCGGTCGACCTGACGGTCCTCGCTGAGGTCGTCCATCAACTGCTTCTGCACGGCGCTGACGAACGCGTCCTGCTTCTGCTTGTCGATGGTGGTGGTGATGCGGTAGCCGCCGCGGGCCAGCGTCTGTTCGTCGATGATTTTGTTGTCGGTGGTGAGGTAGTCCTTGACGGCCTCCACGAGGTAGCCGCGCTGTCCGGACATGCCGAGCCGTGGCCTGGACTTGCCGGGCATCGGGAACTGCATCTTGTCCCGCTCCGCCTTGTCGAGCCACTTCTTCTTGACCATGCCGTCGAGGACGTAGTTCCAGCGGGCCGTGGCGCGGGGCTTGTTCTCCGGGTGCGCGCCGACGTCGTAGGCGCTGGGGGCGTTGAGGAGCGTCGCGAGGTAGGCGCCTTCGGCGGCGTCGAGCTTGTCGGAGTCCTTGCTGTAGTACGCCTGGGCGGCGGCCTGGATGCCGTAGGCGTTGCGCCCGAAGTAGCTGGTGTTCAAATAGCCTTCGAGGATCTCGTCCTTGCTCTCCTCGCGGTCGAGTTTGATCGCGATGAAGAACTCCTTCACCTTGCGGCTGATGGTCTGCTCCTGGCCCAGGTAGTAGTTCTTGACGTACTGCTGGGTGATGGTGGAGCCGGACTGCTTGCCCTTGCCGGTGACGGTGTTCCAGGCGGCGCGGAGCATGGCCTCGGGGTTGACGGCGGACTCGGAGTAGAAGTCGCGGTCCTCCGCGGCGAGCACGGCGTGCTGGACGGTCTTGGGGACGCGGCTCAACGGCACGCTCTCGCGGTTGACCTCGCCGTCGCGGGCCAGCTGTGTGCCGTCCGCGTAGAGGTAGACGTTGCTCTCGGCGGTGGCCGCCTTGTTGGCCGGGGGGATGTTCACCAGCATGTAGCCGGCGACGAGGGCGCCCGCGACGAGCAGGACGATCAGCAGGAAGCCGCCGAGCACCATCCGCCAGGTCGGCAGGAGCCTGCGCCAGCCGGTGCGCTTGGGGCGGCCCGGTCTGCCGGAACGGCCGGGCGCGGCGGGGCCCTTCGGCGACCAGCCCGCCGGCCGTTGCTGTGACTGCTCGTCGCTCATGACTCAGGGACTCCGTCGTGTCGGTCGGTTCGCTGCGCCGTACGCCCCGGTCGGACACTCTCGCATCATGGGTTCCGAGTCGGGAAGACGTGGCACACCGGTGGCAGCGCTGTAGGCCGAACGGGTGGGTCCGGCGCTCCAGTGCTCCGAGGTCAGCGGACTATCGAAGTTCAACGACGGGAGGTGCCGTCGGATGCGACCCTAATGAGCCGAATGGGCGTCTTGCGGGCCGTGGGGAGGTCCGTCCGCGGTCGCTACCCTGTTCGCCATGACGAGCGAACTTCCTGACATGCGGGCCTCCGACGCCGAGCGCGAGCGGATCGCCGAGACCCTGCGCGAGGCCGTCGCGGAGGGGCGGCTCGACATGCCGGAGTTCGAGCAGCGGCTGGACGCGGCCTACAAGGCCCGTACGCGCTCCGAACTGGAGCCGCTCGTACGGGACCTGCCCGTGGCCTCCGCGGCCGGCTCTTCGGTCTCTTCGGTCTCTCCGGTGAAGGACGGCGGCTGGGCGGAGCGGATCGGCGGGACCGCCACCTCCCGCGGGGCGGTCGGCATCTGGGGCGGTTTCCGCCGCTGGGGCGGCTGGACGGTGGGCCGCCGCTTCACGGCGTTCACGATGTTCGGCGGCGGTCAGATCGATCTCCGCGAGGCGCGGTTCGAGGACCGTGAGGTGGTCGTCCGCTGCTTCGCCGTCTTCGGCGGCATGGGGGTCGTCGTCCCGCCGGACCTGGATGTCGAGGTCCGTGGCATCGGTGTCATGGGCGGCTTCGGTGACCGCGCCACGGGGCCCGGCACGCCGGGGTCCCCCAAGGTCAGGGTCACCGGTTTCGCTCTCTGGGGCGGGGTGGGGGTTGTCCGCAAGCCTGTGGAGTAACGGGCCGTTGCCGTCCGCGGCGGGCTTTTTCCCCAGCCCCGCCCCTTCCCGCAGCATCTGATGTGCGGCTCCGCCGCGTGGCGGGGGAGACCCCCGGACCCCCAACCACGCTTCGCGCGGTGTCCTCAAACGCCGGACGGGCTGGATTTCGCGGACCGTGGCTCTTTGACCTACGGCCCGCAGGCTTGCGGCCCGCAGGCTGCGGACTACGTCAGCAAAATCAGCCCGTCCGGCGTTTGAGGACGCGGCCGCAGGCCGCCCCCGCCG
>NZ_JBSFWT010000086.1:0-31445 GCF_053594975.1 Streptomyces sp. NPDC002537 | reverse complement strand
GGACGGGCTGGATTTCGCGGGCTCGGCCCGCAGGCGACGGACCACGGCCGGCAAATCCAGCCCGTCCGGCGTTTGAGGACGCGGCCGCAGGCCGCCCCCGCCGCAGGCGGCGAATCGGACCGCAGCCACAGACCCGGAGACGCCCCGCAGGGAACCCGCCCCCGCCGCAGGCGGCAGACGACCCGCAGCCACAGACCCGAGGGGACTCAGGAAACGGCGGTGAAGACGAGCGACGCGTTGTGTCCGCCGAAGCCGAAGGAGTTCGTCAGAGCCGCCCGTACCTCGCCGTACCTCGGCCGGCCCGTGACGACGTCCAGTTTCACGGCCGGGTCGAGTCTCTCCAGGTTGCGGGTCGCCGGGATCACGCCGTCGCGGACGGCCAGGATCGAGGCGAGGGCGCCCATCGCCCCGGCGGCCCCGAAGAGGTGCCCGGTCGTCGACTTCGTCGCCGTCACGGCCGGATGCGTGCCGACGGCCTCCGCGACCGACTCCGCCTCGACGAGATCGCCCTTGGGCGTGGACGTGGCGTGGGCGTGCACGTGCCCGATGTCCCGGGGCGACAGCCCCGCCGCTGCCAGCGCCCGGCGCATGGCGCGGACCTGGCCCTCGGGGTGCGCGGCCGTGATGTGGAACGCGTCCGACGTGACGCCCGCCCCCGCGAGCCTCGCGTGGCGGCGGGCGGCCCGTGCGGCCGCGAACCCGGCGCGCTCCAGGACGACCACGACGGCGCCCTCCCCGATCACGAACCCGTCCCGGTCGGCGTCGAACGGCCGTGACGCCCGCTCCGGCTCGTCGTTGCGTGTCGAATGCGCCCTGGCCTGGGCGAACCCGGCCAGTGGCAGCGGGGCGACGCACGCCTCCGTACCGCCCGCCACGACCACGTCGGCCCTGCCGAGCCGGATCAGGTCCATGCCCATCGCGATGGCCTCCGCCCCCGAGGCGCAGGCGCTGACCGGGGTGTGGGCGCCCGCGCGGGCCCCCAGCTCGATGCTGACCCAGGCGGCCGGACCGTTCGCCATCAGCATGGGGACGGTGTGCGGGGACACCCGGCGCACCCCGGACGCCTCCAGCACGTCGTCCTGGCCGAGCAGGGTCAGGGCGCCGCCGGTACCGGTGCCGATCACCACGGCCAGCCGCTCGGGGTCGATCTCGGGCGTCCCCGCGTCCGCCCACGCCTCGCGCGCGGCGACCAGCGCGATCTGCTCGCAGCGGTCCATCCGGCGGGCCCGCACCCGGTCCAGCACCTCGGTCGGCTCGGCCTTGAGCCTGCCCGCGATCCGTACCGGCAGGGCGGCCGCCCAGTCCTCCTCGATGGCGCTGATGCCCGACTCCCCGGCCAGCAGCGCGGACCAGGTCGAGGCGACGTCCCCGCCGAGCGGTGTCGTCGCCCCGAGTCCCGTGACCACCACGTCGCAGCTGTCAGTGCTCATGGGCTGAACCCCCAATTTGTCGTAGAGATACAACTCCCCGGACGTGGATGCCGTGCCGGAGAGATCGGCTCGTCGCCCAATCTGTCAGGGGGAACGTGATCGCTTGGATGCGGTGATCAACGGAGTGCGGTGGTAGAGGTTTGTAGGGTTCAGGCATTCACGATCGGCGCCTGCGCGGCGTGAAAGGGGTGGCGCGCCCCCTACCCGTAGTACTCCGGAGCTACGTCGGAGTGGGCTCTCCGGCGGGACGCCGACCACGCGGTGGGCTCCGTAGCTTCCCTGTCGGATGCGCGATCGGTCGCATTCGGTACGGAAGGACCCCTCCCATGGCGCTGCGTGACCTCGCGCTGCGGATCGACTCCGCCACCCCGCCCGGCCGGGACCGGGCCGTCGACGCCCTGCGCGCCTTCGCCATCCTCGGCGTGGTGCTCGGGCACTGGCTGGTGACCGCCCTCGTCGCCGACGGCCGCACCCTGCACGGCGCCAGCCCGCTCCAGCACATGCCGGGGCTCGCCCCGGTCTCCTGGATGTTCCAGACCCTCGCCGTCTTCTTCCTCGTCGGCGGGCAGGTGGCCGCCCGCGGCTACGCGTCCGCCCGCGCCCGGGGGACGACGTACGGGCAGTGGCTCCGCGCCCGGCTGGCCCGGCTGTTCCGGCCGGTCGCCGCCGTGCTGGTGCTCTGGACCGTGACGGCGGCCGGCATGCTCGCCGCCGGGACGGGCCCCGACACCGTGCACACGCTGCTCAAGCTGGTCCTGTCGCCGCTCTGGTTCCTGCTGGTCTTCGCGGCGCTGACGGCGGCGACCCCGCTGGTCGCCAGGCTGCACCCGCTGTGGCCGCTCGCCGTCGTCCTGCACGTCGACCTGATCCGGTTCGGCTTCGGCGGGCCCGCCTGGCTCGGCTGGATCAATGTGGCGGCGGGCTGGCTCGTCCCGTACTGCCTGGGCGCGGCCTGGGCGCGCGGCGGCCTGCGGAGCCGTACGACGGGCTGGACGCTGCTGCTCGGCGGTGCCGCCGCCACCGCGGGCCTGGTCCTGTGGGCCGGTTACCCGGCGTCCATGGTCGGGGTCCCCGGCGCGGCCGTCTCCAACCTCAACCCGCCGACCCTGGCCGCCGTCACCTTCGGCCTCGCCCAGTGCGGAGCGGCCCTGCTGCTCGTCGGCCCGCTGCGGCGACTGCTCGCGCGGCCCGCCGCCTGGGCTGCGGTGGCGCTGGTCAACCTCTCCGCCATGACGATCTTCCTCTGGCACCAGACCGCGATGATGACGGTCACCGCGGCCGGGCTGCTCCTGGGCGGGGACCTGCCCGGCCTGCACACCGTGCCCGACGGCCCCGGCTGGGTGCTCGCCCGGCTGGCCTGGCTGCCGGTGTTCGCCGCGGTGCTGCTGCTCTGCCGGGCCGCGTTCCGCACCTACGAACAGGGGCGGCCGCGGAAGGGGAGCCGGGTCGTGCGCGAGGGGCGGCCCGCCCGGCCGGTGGCGGTGCGGGGTGCCTAGAGTGGATCTTGTGAAGGCGGGGGACATGACAAAGCGGCCGGCCGGCGGCCTGCGGGCGGTGCCGCACGCCCTGCGCGAGGGGCTCTGGGCGGACGCCGATCCGCCGCCCGGCCGGCGACGGCCGCACTGGGTGGACTGGCGTCCGGCGATCCTGGTGCCGCTGACGCTGGTCGCGGTGAGCCTCTTCATCGCCGACGCGAACGTGCTTATCAACGGCTACGCGCTCGGCCCGGGACTCGCCGTCCTGTTCGCGGGAGTCCAGGCGGTGGCGCTCCTCGTCGCCCTGTACCGCCCGGTCCCGGCCTGGTGGGCGTCGACGGCCGCCATGGTCGCGGCCGCCTGGACCGGGAACACCCCCCTCCACGGAGGGCAGATGTTCCCCTGGGCCGGCCCCGGGCTCGCCCTGCAGGCGGGGACGCTGTTCCTGCTGGCGCTGCGGTGCCGCATCAGGGTCACGGCCACGGCGCTGGTGTTCGGCTCGGTGCTGGGCCTGCTCCGCGACCTGCCGCCGGGCCGCTTCAGCGACACCCGTGTCGCCCTCGCGGTCCTGGTGGTCACCGCGGTGTTCGGCGCCGCGCTGCGCGGCCTCCAGCGGGCCCGTACCCAGTTGGTCGCGCAGGAGGAGCTCACCGCCGAGGAGCGGGCCCGGCGCACCGTCCTGGAGGAGCGCAACCGGATCGCCCGCGAGCTGCACGACGTCGTCGCCCACCACATGTCCGTGATCTCCATCCAGGCGCAGGTCGCACCGCACCTGGTCGAGAACCCGTCCGACGAGCTCAAGGAGAACCTCGCGGGCATCCGCGAGAACGCCGTCGAGGCGCTCACCGAACTGCGCCGGGTGCTCGGCGTGCTGCGCTCCGAGGACTCCCTGGCCGACGGCGCGCGGCACACCCCCCAGCCCACCCTCGACCGCCTCGACGAACTGGTCGGGAACGTCCGCGGCGCCGGGCTCACGGTCACCACCGCCACCACCGGCGCGCCGCGCCCCCTGTCGCCCGGCGTCGGGCTGTCGGCCTTCCGCATCGTGCAGGAGGCGCTCAGCAACGCGATCCGGCACGCGCCCGGGGCGGAGGTACGGGTCGCGATCGCGTACCACCCGGAGAGTCTCACGGTCCGGGTCGTCAACTCCCGCCCGCGGCGGGCCGCCCCGCCCTCGCCGGGCGTCGGCCACGGCCTGCTCGGCATGGGCGAGCGCACCGCGATGCTGGGGGGCGAACTGGCCGCCGGGGCCACCCCCGACGGCGGCTACGAAGTGACCGCCGTACTGCCCACGAAGCCTGTCGCCGACCCCGTTGAGGAAACCCTGTGACGACCATCCGCGTGCTGATAGCCGATGACCAGATGATGGTCCGTCAGGGCTTCACGGTGCTGCTGAACGCCGAACCCGGCATCGAGGTCGTCGGCCAGGCCGTGGACGGCCTCGACGCGGTCGCCAAGGTCGCCGAACTCGCCCCCGACGTCGTCCTGATGGACATCCGGATGCCCGGACTCGGCGGCATCGAGGCGACCCGCCGCGTCACCGGCCCCGACGGGTCCGCCGTCAAGGTACTCGTCCTGACCACCTTCGACCTCGACGAGTACGTCTACGAGGCGCTGCGCGCGGGCGCCTCCGGCTTCCTGCTGAAGGACGCGTCGGCCGCCGAACTCGCCCAGGCCGTACGGGTGGTGGCGGCCGGTGACGCCCTGCTCGCCCCCGCCGTCACCAAGCGCCTCATCACCGAGTTCTCCCGGATGACGGGCCCCCGGGCCCCGCTCAGGGACCGCGTCGCCGGCCTGACGGAACGCGAGACCGAGGTGCTGTCCCTGGTGGCCCAGGGCCTCTCGAACGCGGAGATCGCCGAACGGCTCGTGGTGGCGGAACAGACCGTCAAGACCCACGTGAGCCGCATCCTGATCAAACTGGGCCTGCGCGACCGCACCCAGGCCACGGTCTTCGCCTACGAGACGGGCCTGGTACGGCCCGCGGGTTACTGACCCACCCTGGGTGCGGCGCCGTTGCCTCCCCCAGACTTCGTCCGGGGGGACCCCCAGCGGCGGGGGGCGGCCTGCGGCCGCGTCCTCAATCGCCGGACGGGCTGGATTTGCCGACTGCGGTCTGCAACCTGCGGGCCGTGTCCTCAGACGCCGGACGGGCTGGATTTGCGGGCGTAGTCCGTAGTCTGCGGGCCGCAGGTCAAAGAGCCACGGTCCGGAAATCCAGCCCGTCCGGCGATTGAGGACGCGCCCGGAGGGCGCCCCCGCCACAGGAGGCAACGGCGGGAAACGAACCGCCCCGGCAGGCACGAAGCCGACCGGGGCGGAACGAGGAAGAGGCAGTGATCAGCCGAGGATCTCGAGTGCCGCGTTGAACGTGGCACTCGGCCGCATGACGGCCGAAGCCTTCGTCACGTCGGGCTGGTAGTAGCCACCGATGTCGGCGGGCGACCCCTGCACGGCGTTCAGCTCGTCGACGATCGTGCGCTCCTGCTCCGTGAGCGACTTCGCGAGCGGGCCGAAGGCCCCCGCGAGCTCCGCGTCGGCGGTCTGCTTGGCCAGCTCCTGCGCCCAGTAGAGCGCCAGGTAGAAGTGGCTGCCGCGGTTGTCGATGCCGCCGACGCGACGGGTCGGCGACTTGTCCTCGTCGAGGAACGTGGCCGTCGCCCGGTCGAGGGTGTCGGCGAGCACCTGGGCGCGCGCGTTGCCCGTGGTCTGCGCGAGGTGCTCGAAGCTCGCCGCGAGCGCGAAGAACTCGCCCAGGCTGTCCCAGCGCAGGTAGTTCTCCTTGACCAGCTGCTGCACGTGCTTGGGAGCGGAGCCACCGGCACCGGTCTCGAACAGGCCGCCGCCGTTCATCAGCGGGACGACGGAGAGCATCTTCGCGCTCGTGCCCAGCTCGAGGATCGGGAACAGGTCCGTCAGGTAGTCGCGCAGCACGTTGCCGGTGACCGAGATGGTGTCCTCGCCGCGGCGGATGCGCTCCAGGGAGAACTTGGTCGCCTCGACCGGGGACATGATCTCGATCCGCAGACCGTCGGTGTCGTGGTCGGCGAGGTACTTCTTCACCTTGGTGATCAGCTGCGCGTCGTGCGCGCGGCCCTCGTCGAGCCAGAACACGGCCGGGCTGCCGGTCGCGCGGGCGCGGGTGACGGCGAGCTTGACCCAGTCCTGGATCGGCAGGTCCTTGGCCTGGCACATGCGGAAGATGTCACCGGCGGCCACCGGCTGCTCCAGGACGACGTCGCCCTTGCCGTCGACGACGCGCACCGTGCCCGCGGCGGCGATCTCGAAGGTCTTGTCGTGGCTGCCGTACTCCTCGGCCTTCTGCGCCATCAGGCCGACGTTCGGGACTGAGCCCATCGTCGACGGGTCGAAGGCGCCGTGCGCGCGGCAGTCGTCGATGACGACCTGGTAGACACCGGAGTAGCTGCTGTCCGGGAGGACCGCGAGGGTGTCGGCCTCCTGGCCGTCCGGGCCCCACATGTGGCCGGAGGTGCGGATCATGGCCGGCATGGAGGCGTCGACGATGACGTCGGACGGGACGTGCAGGTTGGTGATGCCCTTGTCGGAGTCGACCATCGCCAGCTCCGGGCCCTCGGCGAGCTCGGCGTCGAAGGAGGCCTTGATCTCGGCGCCCTCGGGCAGGGCCTCCAGGCCCTTGAGGATGCCGCCGAGACCGTCGTTCGGGCTCAGGCCCGCCGCGGCGAGCGTCTCGCCGTACGCGGCGAACGTCTTCGGGAAGAAGGCGCGCACGACGTGGCCGAAGATGATCGGGTCGGAGACCTTCATCATCGTCGCCTTGAGGTGCACGGAGAACAGCACGCCCTCCGCCTTGGCGCGGGCGATCTGCGCCGTGAGGAACTCGCGCAGCGCCGCGACGCGCATGACGGACGCGTCCACGACCTCACCCGCGAGCACCGGCACGGACTCGCGCAGCACGGTGGTGCCGCCGTCCGCCGCCACGTGCTCGATGCGGAGCGAACCGGCCTCGGAGAGCACCGCGGACTTCTCGGTGGAGCAGAAGTCGTTCTCGCCCATGGTCGCCACATTGGTCTTGGACCCGGAGGTCCAGGCGCCCATGCGGTGCGGGTGCGTCTTGGCGTAGTTCTTCACCGAGGCAGGGGCGCGGCGGTCGGAGTTGCCCTCGCGCAGCACCGGGTTGACGGCGCTGCCCTTGACCTTGTCGTAGCGGGCGCGGATGTCGCGCTCCTCGTCGGTCTTCGGGTCGTCCGGGTAGTCCGGCAGCGCGTAACCCTGCTGCTGCAGCTCGGCGACGGCCGCCTTCAGCTGCGGGATCGAGGCAGAGATGTTCGGCAGCTTGATGATGTTGGCGCCCGGCGTCCTGGCCAGCTCGCCGAGCTCGGCGAGCGCGTCGGCGACGCGCTGGCCCTCCTCGAGCCGCTCCGGGAAGTGGGCGATGATCCGCCCCGCCAGGGAGATGTCACGGGTCTCCACACGGACCCCGGCGGTCGAGGCATACGCCTGGACCACAGGCAGGAACGAATGCGTCGCGAGGGCGGGGGCCTCGTCAGTGTGGGTGTAGATGATGGTCGAGTCAGTCACCGGGTGCTCCGCTCCACTTCTGCAACATTGCTCGACATCAAGATATCTCGTGACCGCCCCCCGCTCGACAGCGGTATCGCGCACCGTATGGCCATTGCATAAAACTTCAATACTTCGTATAGTCATGCCATCGAGACCAGGAGGGGCCCGATGGCGATCCGTGTGGCAGTGGCAGGGGCGAGTGGATACGCAGGCGGCGAAGTGCTGCGCCTGCTGCTGGCACACCCCGACATACGCATCGGCGCGCTGACGGCGCACTCCAACGCCGGGCAGCCGCTCGGTACGGTCCAGCCGCACCTCGTACCGCTCGCCGGGCGGGTGCTGGAGGAGACCTCCGCCGAGGTGCTCGCCGGGCACGACGTCGTCTTCCTCGCGCTGCCCCACGGGCAGTCCGCCGCCGTCGCCGAGCAGCTCGGCGACGAGGTGCTGGTCGTCGACTGCGGGGCGGACTTCCGGCTGCGGGACGCGGGGGAGTGGGAGCGGTTCTACGGCTCCCCGCACGCGGGCACCTGGCCGTACGGGCTGCCCGAGCTGCCCGGTGCGCGGGAGGCGCTGCGCGGGAGCAGGCGGATCGCCGTCCCCGGCTGCTATCCGACGGCCGTGTCGCTCGCCCTCTTCCCCGCGTACGCCGCCGGGCTCGCCGGGCCCGAGGCCGTGATCGTCGCCGCGTCCGGCACCTCCGGCGCCGGCAAGGCGCTCAAACCGCACCTGCTGGGCAGCGAGGTCATGGGAGCCATGAGCCCGTACGGGGTCGGCGGTGGCCACCGGCACACCCCGGAGATGGTCCAGAACCTCTCCGCCGCCGCGGGCGCGCCTGTCACCGTGTCCTTCACCCCGACCCTGGCGCCGATGCCCCGCGGCATCCTCGCCACCTGCAGCGCCAAGGCCGCGCCGGGCGTCACCGCGGAGAGCCTGCGCGCCGCGTACGGGAAAGCGTTCCGGGACGAGCCGTTCGTCCACCTCCTGCCCGAGGGGCAGTGGCCCTCCACCGCCTCCGTGTGCGGCTCCAACAACGCGCTGATCCAGGTCGCGCACGACCCCGCGGCGGGCCGGATCATCGCCATTGCCGCCATCGACAACCTCGCCAAGGGCACCGCGGGCGGCGCCGTGCAGAGCATGAACATCGCCCTCGGACTCCCCGAGACCCGGGGGCTCGCCTGCGCGGGAGTGGCCCCGTGAGCGGCTGGGGCAGGGCCGCGTACGTCCGCCGGGCCCTGGCCGTCCTCCTCACCAGGGCGGCGCCCTGCGACCGTACGCCCGGCACCGTCGACAACGTCAGCAGCAGCGACCCGCGCAGCGGGGCGGAGAAGGAGAAGACAGCGTGAGCGTGACCGCAGCACAGGGGTTCACGGCGGCGGGCATCGCCGCCGGGATCAAGGAGAGCGGCGGCGCCGACCTCGCCCTCGTCGTCAACAACGGCCCCCGGTCGGCCGCCGCCGGGGTCTTCACCGCCAACCGCGTCAAGGCCGCCCCGGTCCTCTGGTCCGAGCAGGTCCTCAAGGGCGGGCAGGTCTCCGCCGTCGTCCTCAACTCCGGCGGCGCCAACGCCTGCACCGGCCCCGAAGGCTTCCAGGACACCCACGCCACCGCCGAGAAGGCGGGCCGGGCACTGGGCGTCGACGCCGCCGAGGTCGCCGTCGCCTCCACCGGCCTCATCGGCGTCCGGCTGCCGATGGACAAGCTCCTCCCCGGCATCGACAAGGCCGCGGCCGAACTCTCCGCGCACGGCGGCGAGAAGGCCGCCATCGCCATCAAGACCACCGACACCGTCCACAAGACCGCCGTCGCCGCGGGCGACGGCTGGACCGTCGGCGGCATGGCCAAGGGCGCGGGCATGCTCGCCCCCGGCCTGGCCACCATGCTGGCCGTCATCACCACCGACGCCGACGTCGACGCGACCGTCCTCGACCAGGCCCTGCGCGCCGCCACCCGCACCACCTTCGACCGCGTCGACTCCGACGGCTGCATGTCCACCAACGACACCGTGCTGCTGCTCGCCTCCGGCGCCTCCGGAGTCGTTCCCGCCCACGACGACTTCGCCGAGGCCGTCCGGACCGTGTGCGACGACCTCGCCCGCCAGCTGATCGGCGACGCCGAGGGCGCCTCCAAGGACATCCGCATCGAGGTCGTCGGCGCCGCCACCGAGAGCGACGCCGTCGAGGCCGGGCGCACCATCGCTCGCAACAACCTCCTCAAGTGCGCTCTCCACGGCGAGGACCCCAACTGGGGCCGGGTGCTCTCCGCCATCGGCACCACCGGCGCCGCCTTCGACCCCGACCGGCTCAATGTCGCCATCAACGGCGTCTGGGTCTGCCGGAACGGCTCGGTCGGCGACGACCGCGACCTCGTCGACATGCGGTACCGCGAGATCCGTATCACCGCCGATCTGTCCGCCGGCGACGCGACCGCGGTCATCTGGACCAACGACCTCACCGCCGACTACGTCCACGAGAACAGCGCGTACTCCTCATGAACCCTCCCGCCGTGCCCGCCGCCACCGGCACCCGCAAGCACACCGCCCTGCCCAAGGCCCGCACCCTCGTCGAGGCGCTGCCCTGGCTCACCAAGCACCACGGCAAGATCGTCGTCATCAAGTTCGGCGGCAACGCCATGGTCGACGAGGAACTCAAGTCCGCCTTCGCCCAGGACGTCGTCTTCCTCCGGCACGCCGGACTGCGCCCCGTCGTCGTCCACGGCGGCGGCCCGCAGATCAGCGCCCAGCTGGACCGCATGGGCCTCGCCTCGGAGTTCAGGGCCGGGCTGCGGGTGACCACGCCCGAGGCCATGGACGTCGTGCGGATGGTCCTCGCCGGACAGGTCCAGCGCGAACTCGTCGGACTGCTCAACCGGCACGGGCCGTTCGCCGTCGGCATGACCGGCGAGGACGCCCACACCATGACCGCCACCAAGCACTACGCCGAGATCGACGGCGAGCGCGTGGACCTCGGCCGGGTCGGCGAGATAGCCACCGTCGACACCGGCGCCGTACGGGCCCTGCTGGACGACGGCCGCATCCCCGTCATCTCCTCCATCGCCCGCAGCGCCGACGACGGCCATGTGTACAACGTCAACGCCGACACCGCCGCCGCGGCCCTCGCGGCCGCCCTCGGCGCCGAGACGCTGATGGTCCTCACCGACGTCGAGGGCCTCTACGAGGACTGGCCGCACAGCGACGAGGTCATCAGCCACCTCACCGCGAGCGAACTGGAACGGCTGCTGCCCGAGCTGGCCAGCGGCATGGTCCCCAAGATGGAGGGCTGTCTGCACGCCGTGCGCAACGGCGTCACCACCGCCCGGGTGATAGACGGCCGGGTCCAGCACTCCATCCTGCTGGAGATCTTCACGGACGAGGGCATCGGCACCATGGTCGTGCCCGACGAGCCCCACGAGGAGGAAGCATGACCAACGCGGAGCTCACCGAGCGCTGGCAGGGCGCCCTGATGGACAACTACGGCACCCCCCGCCTCCCCCTCGTACGCGGTGCGGGCAGCACCGTCTGGGACGCGGACGGCACGCCCTACCTCGACCTCGTCGGCGGCATCGCCGTCAACGCCCTCGGCCACGCCCACCCCGCGGTCGTCCGCGCCGTGACCGAGCAGATCGCCACCCTCGGGCACGTCTCCAACCTCTTCACCGCCGAGCCCCCCGTCGCCCTCGCCGAACGCCTCCTCCAGCTGGCCGGGCGCCCCGGACGCGTCTACTTCTCCAACTCCGGCGCCGAGGCCGTCGAGGCCGCGGTCAAGATCGGACGGCGCACGGGCCGCCCGCACATGGTCGCCGCCGCCGGCGGCTTCCACGGCCGCACCATGGGCGCCCTCGCCCTCACCGGCCAGCCCGCCAAACAGGAACCCTTCCTGCCACTGCCCGGCGACGTGACCCACGTGCCCTACGGGGACACCGAGGCGCTCCGCGCCGCCGTCACCACCGACACCGCGCTCCTCGTCCTGGAACCGGTCCAGGGCGAGAACGGCGTCGTCGTCCCGCCGCCCGGCTACCTCGCCGCCGCCCGGGAGATCACCCGGGCCACCGGCACCCTCCTCGTCCTGGACGAGATCCAGACAGGAATCGGCCGCACCGGACACTGGTTCGAGCACCGGGCCCAGGGCGTCGAGCCCGATGTGCTCACCCTCGCCAAGGGCCTCGGCGGCGGCCTGCCCATCGGCGCGACCCTGGCCTTCGGCCCCGCCGCCGACCTGCTGACGCCCGGTCAGCACGGCTCGACCTTCGGCGGCAACCCCGTCGCCTGCGCCGCCGCGCTCGCCGTCCTCGACACCCTCGGCACCGAGGGAATCCTCGACCGGGTCCGGCACACGGGGCAGCGGCTGCGTGACGGGATCGCGGCCCTCGGGCACCCACTCGTCGACCACGTCCGTGGCTCCGGCCTGCTGCTGGGTATTGTCCTTTCCGAACCCCACGCACCGAAGGTGCAGCAAGCAGCACAGGACGCCGGGCTCCTGGTGAACGCGGTCGCACCCGACGTGGTGCGGCTGGCCCCACCGCTGATCATCACCGAAGATGAGGTGGACGTGTTCCTCCGAGCCCTGCCCGGGGTCCTGGACACGGCCGCCGCGGGCGCTGCGTAGCGGCGGCGAGGAGGCACGTGTACGGCCGGCCGACGGGGGCCCGCAACGACGACAGCGGAGACTGACGAGACGATGACCGAGGCGCAGGAGCCCGAGCCGTTCCACGGCGGACAGGCCGTACCGCAGACCCGTACCGCCCGCCACCGCCGGATCGTCGACATCCTCGGACGGCAGGCGGTGCGGTCGCAGAGCCAGCTCGCCAAGCTGCTCGCCGACGACGGACTGTCCGTCACCCAGGCGACCCTCTCCCGGGACCTCGACGAGCTGGGCGCCGTCAAGATCCGCAACACCGGTGGTGAGCTGATCTACGCGGTGCCCTCCGAGGGCGGCGACCGCACCCCCCGAGCCCCCCTGGGCGAGTCCGCCACCGAGGCCCGCATGGCCCGCCTGGCGGGCGAACTCCTGATCTCGGCGGAGGCCTCCGCCAACCTCGTGGTGCTGCGCACCCCGCCGGGCGCCGCGCAGTTCTTCGCCTCGGCGATCGACCAGGCGGGCGTCCACGAGATCATCGGGACCATCGCGGGGGACGACACGGTGATGCTCATCAGCCGTGACCCGAAGGGCGGGCAGGCGCTCGCGGACCATCTGCTGCGGCTGGCCCAGAAGGAACGCTGAGGGCGCGGCGGGCGGGCCCCTTTCCGGAAAACCCGGTGACAGACGGCTTAACCCATGGCTGCCGCAGGGAAGCTGATGGAGGGCCATCAGTCACCTGACACGGGGAGGGGCCATGCTCGCCTTACGCGCGCGGACGCTGTTCGACGGGGCCGGGGCGGAGCTCGTGGAGCGGCCGCTGGTGCTGGTGGAGAAGGGGCGGATCCTCGACGTCCGCGCGGGCGGGGAACCGCCCGCCGGTGCCGAGCGGGTCGACCTGGGCGAGGCGACGCTGCTCCCCGGGTTCGTCGACACCCATGTCCACCTGGCCCTCGACGCGGGCGACGACATCGTCGGCAGCCTCCGGCGCGCCGACGACACGGAACTCCTGGACCGCATGCGCGCCGCGGGCCGGGCCGCGCTGGCGGTGGGCGTGACGACCGTACGGGACCTCGGCGACCGCGGATATCTCGCCCTGCGGCTGCGCGAGGAGACCGCGAAGGACCCCGCCGCGGGCCCGCGCGTGCTCGCCTCCGGCCCGCCGGTCACCACACCCGGCGGGCACTGCTGGTTCCTCGGCGGACAGGCGGCGGGCGTCGAGGACGTGCGCGCGGCCGTCCGCGAACGCGCGGAGCGCGGCGTCGACGTGGTGAAGGTCATGGCGACCGGCGGCGACCCGACACCCGGCCCGGACTACGGCCAGGCCGAACTGCGCGCGGCCGTACGGGAGGCGCACCGGCACGAACTGCCGATCACCGCCCACGCGCACACGGCGTCCGGCATCGCCGCCGCCGTCGCCGCCGGCTTCGACTCGATCGAGCACTGCTGCTTCCTCACCGACGACGAGGCAGGGGTCCGCTACGACCGCCGCGTCATCGACGAGATGGTCCGCGCGGGCGTCTTCGCCTCGCTCACCCTCGGCTCACTGCCCGGCGTACCACCGCCGCCCCGGAACGGGGTGAAGGCGGGACTGGAGACGATGCGGCAGGCCGGAGTGGTCATGGCGTGCGGCAGCGACTCCGGCATCCACCCGGCCAAGGCGCACGGCAGCCACCCCCACGGCATCACGGCGCTGGTGGACCTGGGCTTCAGCCCGCTGGAGGCGCTGCGCGCCGTGACCTCGACGGCGGCCCGCGTCTGCGGCGTCGCCTGCCACAAGGGCTGCCTGGCCCCCGGCTACGACGCCGACCTCGTCGCCGTCTCCGGCGACCCCCTCACCGACATCACCGCCGTCCACACGGTGACGGCGGTCTTCCGGAGCGGCGTACGGGTCGCGTGACCCGCGCCCCGCTTCGGCCTTCACAGACCGCGCAATGCTTCGTAGAGATCGCCGTAGGCACCCCAGCAGATGGCACTGCCGTCATCGTTCAGATGGCCCATGTCACGGTCCGGTCGGTGTGGAGCGCGACGGCATCCCGGTCCCCGGGCGCAAAAAGGCCTGTCGGCCTGGAAGAACATTCCAGGCCGACAGGCCTCACTGCACCGTCGGGACGGCGGGATTTGAACCCACGACCCCTTGACCCCCAGTCAAGTGCGCTACCAAGCTGCGCCACGTCCCGGTGCCGCTTCCCTCCGGGCTTTTCTTCCCGGCGGGGCGTGCAAGAAGAAAATATCCTGTTCGGCGCTGTGATCCAAATCGGGGGTCGGTGGAAGGGTCAGCTCCGGCGCTTGAAGGTGTGCGTGGGGATGTCGACGGCGGTGCCGTCGGCGAGGCGGAGCGGGACGGTGTCGCCGTACTTGTACGTCCGCCGAGAGGCGTAGGTGTCGTCCTGGGGCTCGGTGAGCAGGTCGCACTCGCCGCGGAACGGGTCGATGATCAGGTAGGCGGGCACGCCGAAGTGGGCGTACTGCTGGACCTTGATCGCGTAGTCGTTCTTGTCGTTCTTCGAGGAGACGACCTCGACGGCGGCCAGGAGGTCCTCGTGGGAGAGCGGTTCCGTTGCGCCGCCTTCGATGATCGATACGTCCGGGCAGCGTTTGGGTTCTCCCGGGAACGCGAACTCCACGTCGGACAGTACGCGTTCCCGGTCGACGCCGGCCGCCAAAGCGGCATCACGGACATCGAAGATGGTCAGGCTCTGGACGCTGCTCTGCGGCGTCATGATGATCCGGTCCCCCACTGCTTCGATCTTGAAGCCCTTCACCACTGACGCGATGCGGTCGATGGCGCTCTGCAAGGAATCGATCTGCACGGCCATGGTCAAGACGACCTCCCCTACTCGGACTTCTCGATGCTCGCATCGTAGAACGCCCCGCCGGAAGGAACACCCGCTCGATTCACCCCCACGAGCTATTGACGAAACATACGGAGCACTGCATAGTTATACCCATCAGCGCATGGAAAGCGCACTGCACCGTAAGGAGAAACCCGTGACCGAGCGCGTCGTACTCGCCTACTCCGGCGGCCTGGACACCTCCGTCGCCATCGGCTGGATCGCCGAGGAGACGGGCGCCGAGGTCATCGCCGTCGCCGTGGACGTCGGCCAGGGCGGCGAGGACCTGGACGTCATCCGCAAGCGCGCGCTCGCCTGCGGTGCGGTGGAGGCGGAGGTCGCCGACGCCAAGGACGAGTTCGCCGAGGAGTACTGCCTCCCGGCGATCAAGGCCAACGCCCTCTACATGGACCGCTACCCCCTGGTCTCCGCCCTCTCCCGGCCGACGATCGTGAAGCACCTGGTCGCCGCCGCGAAGAAGCACGGCGCGAGCACCGTCGCCCACGGTTGCACCGGCAAGGGCAACGACCAGGTGCGGTTCGAGGCCGGCATCTCCTCGCTCGCCCCCGAGCTCACCTGCATCGCCCCCGTCCGGGACTACGCGATGACCCGGGACAAGGCCATCGCCTTCTGCGAGGCCAAGCAGCTCCCGATCGCGACCACCAAGAAGTCGCCGTACTCCATCGACCAGAACGTCTTCGGGCGGGCCGTGGAGACCGGCTTCCTGGAGGACATCTGGAACGCCCCCATCGAGGACGTCTACGACTACACGGCGAACCCGGCCACCCCCCGGGAGGCCGACGAGGTGGTCATCACCTTCGAGCAGGGCGTCCCCGTGGCCATCGACGGCAAGCCCGTCACCGTGCTCCAGGCCATCCAGCAGCTCAACGACCGGGCCGGCGCCCAGGGCGTCGGCCGGATCGACATGGTCGAGGACCGCCTCGTCGGCATCAAGTCCCGGGAGATCTACGAGGCGCCCGGTGCCATCGCGCTGATCACCGCCCACCAGGAGCTGGAGAGCGTCACCGTCGAGCGCGAGCTCGCCCGCTACAAGCGGCAGGTCGAGCAGCGCTGGAGCGAGCTGGTCTACGACGGCCTGTGGTTCTCGCCGCTCAAGCGGGCCCTCGACGGCTTCATCGCCGAGGCCAACCAGCACGTCACCGGCGACATCCGGATGACGCTGCACGGCGGCCGCGCCGTCGTCACCGGCCGGAAGTCCGAGCAGTCGCTCTACGACTTCAACCTCGCCACCTACGACACCGGCGACACCTTCGACCAGTCGCTCTCCAAGGGCTTCATCGAGATCTTCGGCCTGTCGTCGAAGATCGCCGCCAAGCGTGACCTGGTCTGAGCCCAGCGGTTGAACCCGGCACGGAGCCGCCTCCCCGCCCCTCGGCGGGGAGGCGGCCGCACACCACCAGCTTTGAGGAGCAGCACGTGAGCAACGGCAACAGCGGTGACGTACGGCTCTGGGGCGGCCGCTTCGCGGACGGGCCCGCCGAGGCGCTCGCCAAGCTCTCCGCCTCCGTCCACTTCGACTGGCGCCTCGCCCCGTACGACATCGCGGGTTCCCGCGCCCACGCCCGCGTGCTGCACAAGGCCGGGCTGCTCGACGACGACGAGCTCCAGCGCATGATCGACGGCCTGGGGCTGCTGGAGGCCGACGTGGCGACGGGCACCTTCACCGGCACCATCGCCGACGAGGACGTGCACACCGCCCTGGAGCGCGGCCTGCTGGAGCGGCTCGGCGCCGGCCTCGGCGGGAAGCTGCGCGCCGGGCGCTCCCGCAACGACCAGGTGGCCACCCTCTTCCGGATGTACCTGCGCGACCACGCGCGGATCATCGGCGGGCTGCTCGCCGGTCTCCAGGAGGCCCTGGTCGGCCTCGCCGAGGCGCACGCGGACGTCGCGATGCCCGGCCGTACGCACCTCCAGCACGCCCAGCCCGTCCTCTTCGCCCACCACGTGCTCGCCCACGTCCAGGCGCTCGGGCGGGACGCGGAGCGGCTGCGGCAGTGGGACGAGCGCACCGCCGTCTCCCCGTACGGCTCGGGGGCGCTCGCCGGCTCCTCGCTCGGGCTCGACCCGGAGGCGGTCGCCGCCGACCTGGGCTTCGAGCGCGGGTCCGTGGGCAACTCCATCGACGGGACGGCCTCCCGGGACTTCGTCGCGGAGTTCGCCTTCATCACGGCGATGATCGGCGTCGACCTGTCGCGGATCGCCGAGGAGGTCATCATCTGGAACACGAAGGAGTTCTCCTTCGTGACCCTCCACGACGCCTTCTCCACCGGCTCCTCGATCATGCCGCAGAAGAAGAACCCCGACATCGCCGAACTGGCGCGCGGCAAGTCCGGGCGGCTCATCGGCAACCTCACCGGCCTGCTGGCCACGCTCAAGGCGCTGCCGCTCGCCTACAACCGGGACCTCCAGGAGGACAAGGAGCCCGTCTTCGACTCCTGCGACCAGCTGGAGATCCTGCTCCCGGCCTTCACCGGGATGATGGCGACCCTCACCGTCAACCGCGCGCGCATGGAGGAACTGGCCCCGGCCGGCTTCTCGCTCGCCACCGACGTCGCGGAGTGGCTGGTCAAGCAGGGCGTGCCGTTCCGTGTCGCGCACGAGGTGGCGGGGGAGTGCGTCAAGGAGTGCGAGGCCCGCGGCATCGAGCTCGACCAGCTCACGGACGAGCAGTTCGCCGCGATCTCGCCCCACCTCACCCCCGAGGTCCGCACGGTCCTCGACGTGCCCGGCGCGCTCGCCTCGCGCAGCGGCCGGGGCGGCACCGCCCCTTCGGCCGTCGCCGTGCAGCTCGGTGAGGTCAAGGCGGATCTCGCGATCCAGCGGGAGTGGGCGGACGCCGGGCGCGGCTGATCCGGGAGTCCACCGCTCAGATCGAATATGAGACATAGGCCATCCGAATGAGACATCAACGTCTCATTCGGGTTATGGTCGTCTCATGAGTGTCGACCGTGACCATGTACTCAAGGAGGCCGCCGGACTGCTCACCCGCAAGGCGACCGCCTCCATGGACGAGATCGCCAGAGCCGCGGGGATCAGCCGGGCCACCCTCCACCGCCACTTCTCCGGGCGCGACGCACTCGTCCGCGCCCTGGAGGAGCTCGGCATCCGGCAGTTCGGGCACGCCCTGGACAAGGCCAGGACGGAGGAGGGCGACGCGCCCGACGCCGTCCGCCGCCTGATCGCCGAGACCGAGCCGGTCGGCGGGCTGCTGGCCTTCCTCTTCACCGAGAACCAGCTCTACGAGGCCGGCGTCAACGAGGGCTGGAACCGCCTCGACGCCCGGGTCAACGCCCTCTTCACCCGCGGCCAGGAGGAGGGCACCTTCCGCCTCGACCTCTCGCCCGCGTGGCTGACCGAGGCGTTCTACGGCCTGGTCGGCTCCGGTGCCTGGGCGGTCCAGGAGGGCAGGGTCGCGGCCAAGGACCGCACCCGCATGGTCGCCGAGCTGCTGCTCGGCGGCGCCGAACGGAGGGCGAAACCGTGACCGGCCATACCGAGAGTCCGCGGACGGCCGCGCCGGAAACGCCGGAAGCGCCGCGCCCGGGACGCTGGCTCGCGCTGGCCGTCCTGGTGCTGGCCGTCCTCCTGGTCGCCGTCGACGCCACCGTCCTCGGTCTCGCCACCCCCTTCCTGAGCGAGGACCTCCGTCCCTCCGGCACCCAGCTGCTCTGGATCGGCGACGTCTACTCCTTCGTCATCGCCGGTCTCCTGGTGTCCATGGGCAGCCTCGGCGACCGCATCGGACGCAAGAAGCTGCTGCTCACGGGTGCCGTGGCGTTCGGTGCGGTGTCCGTGCTCAACGCCTACGCGTCCAGCCCCGAGATGATGATCGTCGCCCGCGCCCTGCTGGGCGTGGCCGGTGCGACGCTGATGCCGTCCACCCTGGCCCTCATCCGCAACCTCTTCCACGACCCCCGGGAGCGCAGCCTCGCCATCGGCATCTGGGGCGCCATGGCCTCCGCGGGCGCGGCCGTGGGCCCGGTCGTCGGCGGCTTCCTGCTGGAGAACTTCTGGTGGGGCTCGGTCTTCCTGATCAACCTGCCGGTCATGGCCGTGCTCGTGCTCGTCGGCATCAAGCTGCTCCCCGAGTCGCGCGACCCCTCGCCCGGCCCCTGGGACCTGCTGAGCGTGGGCCTGTCGATGGTCGGCATCGTGGCGGTCGTCTACGCGGTCAAGGAGACGGCGGCCTACGGCTTCGGCTGGGGCTTCCTGGCGGCGGGCCTCGCGGGCGTGCTGGCCATGGTGTGGTTCGTGCGCCGTCAGCTCAGGCTGCCCAAGCCGCTGCTGGACATGCGCCTCTTCCACCACCGCGGCTTCTCCGGCGCGGTCCTCGCCGACCTGCTGACCATCCTGGGCCTGTCCGGGCTGGTGTTCTTCCTGTCGCAGTTCCTCCAGCTCGTCCAGGGCCGCAGTCCGCTGGAGGCGGGCCTGGCCGAACTGCCCGCCGCCGTCGGCGCCGTGGCCGCGGGCCTGCTCGCGGGCCGGGCCGCCCGGCGCTGGTCCGTGCGGTCGGTGGTGGCCGGCGGACTCGCGGCGATCGGCGTCGCCCTCGCCGTGCTCACGCTGCTGCACGCCGGGACCGCCTACCCGGTCATGGGCGCGGTGCTGCTGGTGGTCGGCGTCGGTGCGGGTTTCTCCTTCACCGTTACCGCCGACGTGATCCTCTCCAGCGTGCCCAAGGAGCAGGCGGGCTCCGCCTCGGCGGTCTCGGAGACGGCGTACGAGCTCGGCGCGGCGCTCGGCATCGCGCTGCTCGGCTCGATCGTCACCGGCTTCTACCGCGGCTTCGACACCCCCGCCGGGGTGCCGGAGAGCGCCGCCGCCGACGCCCACGACTCCCTGGGCGGGGCGGTCGAGGCCGCCGCCGCGCTGCCGCGCGCGACCGGCGACGCCCTGCTCTCCTCGGCGCAGGAGGCCTTCGTCGAAGGGCTGCGGTTCGCCTCCGGCATCGGCGCGGCCGTGCTCCTCGTCACCGCGGTCGCGGCCTGGTTCCTGCTCCGCGGCCAGCGCCTGGAGGAGGGCTCCGGCGGTCACTGAGCACGGCGCGGCTCAAGTGAGCAGCAAATCGCACACGGGCCGGGGCGGCAAGCCCCGGCCCGTGTGACATATCCCGGAAACAATTGCCCTTGACGGGATCCTTATGCGCGCGCAACCATCTCGACCACTGGTCGACATTGTCGAACGTGGTTCGGACGAGAGTCCCGTTGCCCAAAGGACCCCCCCATGCGTCTGCACAGAACTGTCAGGCTCCTCCTCGCCGCCGCGGCCACCGCGACCCTCGGTCTCGCGGGCCTCGCGTCCCCGGCCTCCGCCTCCGTGCTCGACATCCCGCCGCGCGGCGCCAACGACTGGTCGTGCAAGCCGGATTCGGCCCACCCCCAGCCCGTGGTGCTGGTCAACGGCACCTTCAAGCTGATGGCGGAGAACTGGGCGGCGCTCTCCCCGAAGCTGAAGGAGGCGGGCTACTGCGTCTTCGCCTTCAACTACGGGCACATGGAGACCGCCCCGATCCCCCAGGCGGCCGCCGAGCTGCGCGACTTCGTCGAGGCCGTGCGGGGCGCGACCGGTGCCGCCAAGGTCGACATCGTCGGCCACAGCCAGGGCGGCATGATGCCGCGCTACTACGTGAAGTTCCTGGGCGGCGCGGACAAGGTCGACGACCTCATCGGCATCGTGCCTTCCAACCACGGCACCAAGAACCCCCTCGCCATCCCCGCGGGCTGGACCTTCTGCCCGTCCTGCGTGGACCAGCAGGTCGGCTCCGACCTGATGAAGAAGCTCAACGAGGGCGACGAGACCCCGGCCGGCCCGGACTACACCGTGATCACCACCCGGCACGACGAGGTCGTCATCCCCTACACCAGCGCCCTGCTGACCGGGCCCAAGGAGCACCTCACCAACATCGTGCTCCAGGACAAGTGCCCGCTCGACCCCTTCATGCACGACCAGGCGACCAAGGACCCGGTCGTCGCCCAGTGGGTGCTCAACGCGCTGGGCCGCAAGGGCCCGGCCGACCCGGGCTTCCAGCCGCAGTGCATCGGGCTCTGACGGCTCCGGCACCCGGCCGTCAGGCCGCCTTGTTCTCGCGGGCCTTGGTGGCGTACATGTCCACGTACTCCTGGCCCGACAGCTCCATCACCTCGGTCATCACCTCGTCGGTGACGGCCCGCAGCACATAGCGGTCGCGGTCCATGCCCTCGTAGCGGGAGAAGTCCAGCGGTTCGCCGAAGCGGACCGTCACCGGCGCGATGCGGAGCTTGCCCTTGCCGCCCGGCTGCACCTTGTCCATCCCGATCATCGCGAACGGGACCACCGGCGCACCGGTCATCAGCGTGAGCCGCGCGATGCCCGTACGGCCGCGGTAGAGACGGCCGTCGGGGGAGCGGGTGCCCTCGGGGTAGATCCCGAAGACCTTGCCCTCGTCCAGCACCCGCTTGCCCGTCATCAGCGCCGCGACACCGCCGTGGCCGCCGTCGCGGTCCACCGGGATCATGCCGGAGCTGCCGAAGAACCAGGCCATCAGCCGGCCCTTGACCCCCTTGCCCGTGACGTACTCGTCCTTGCCGATGAAGAACACCTGCCGCTTGACGACCAGCGCGAGGAACAGCGAGTCGACGAAGGTGACGTGGCTCCCGGCCAGGATCACCGGACCGCTCCCGGCGATGTGCTCCGCACCCTCGACCTTGGGGCGGTACAGGACGCGCATGAGCAATCCGAGGAACGCCTTGAGCAAGATGCGGGACAACGGGCCCTCCGGGTCGTGGTGGTCGAGGTGGCGCATGCCTGCGCAGGGGCTGACCATACTCGCCGGTATCCCGGGCCCGCGCACCGGGTTCAGGGAGCCGATACGCAGTGTTGACATGAGTTTGCACCCAGTTTGACCTTCGTCCTCCCATCGGAAAGTCGCACGCGCTTACGATCTGCGCGTCTGACGGGTGCCGGAACCGGCACCGAGAGCAACACAACGCGAGGAGCGTTCATGGAGCAGGAGCAGCGGCCGGGCAGGCGCACCCTTCTGGGGGCCGCGGCGGCCCTCGGGGCCGGGGCGGTCGCCCTCGGCGGGGGCGCGGGCACGGCGACGGCCGCGCAGCGCGGACCGGCCGGGCCGTCCGGCGGGAACGCCGAGGCGTACGGCCACGGGCGCGGGGACTCCGGCTCGTACAAGGACCTGCCGGTCCCGACCGTCATCGGCCACCGCGGTGCCTGTGGCTACCGTCCGGAGCACACCTTCGGCTCCTACGAGTACGCCCTGGCCAACGGCGCGGACGTGATCGAGCAGGACCTCGTCCCCACCAAGGACGGCCACCTCGTCTGCCGCCACGAGAACGACATCACGGCCACCACCGACGTCGCCTCCCGCAAGGAGTTCGCCTCCCGCAAGACGACGAAGACCGTCGACGGCGAGGCGCACACCGGCTGGTTCACCGAGGACTTCACGCTCGCGGAGCTGAAGACGCTGCGCGCGATCGAGCGCATCCCGGGCAACCGGCAGCGCAACACCCTCTACGACGGCCGCTGGGACGTCCCCACCTTCGAAGAGGTCCTCAAGTGGGCCGACGAGCAGGGCCGCAAGCGCGGCCGCAGGATATGGCTGCACGTCGAGACCAAGCACCCCACGTACTTCCGCAAGGCCGGGCTCGGCCTGGAGGAGCCCCTCGCCAAGCTGCTGCGCCGCTACGGCCGCTCGGGCCGCAACGGGCACACCTTCCTCCAGTCCTTCGAGCCCAGCAGCCTCCAGCGGCTGGGCAGGCTGGGTGTCGACGGCCCGAAGATCCTGCTGCTGGACGACCTGCCCACCAAGCCCTGGGACTTCGCCGAGGCCAAGGACCCGCGCACGGTCGCCGACCTCATCACCCCCAAGGGGCTGAAGTGGGTCTCCGGCTTCGCCCAGGGCATCGGACCGTGGCTGAACCTGATCATCCCCCGTGACAAGGACGGCAGGCTCACCAAGCCGACCACCCTGGTCCGGGACGCGCACGCGCAGGGGCTGATCCTGCACCCCTACACGATGCGCAACGAGAACAGCTTCCTGCCCGCCGACTTCCGGCGCGGCACCGATCCCAACGCCTACGGCGACGCCTTCGGCGCGTTCAAGACGTACTTCGCCACCGGCATCGACGGGATCTTCTCCGACAACTGCGACACGGCGGCCTTCGCACGGGCGGACTTTGCGAAGAAGTAGCGCCCCGGCGTCACCAGCGTCACCGGCGTCAACCGTAAGCACGGCGCGCGATCTCACCCGGACGGGTGGGCGCGCGCCCTGCCGGCAACCGGCGGGCGGGGCGGCCACGTCCCGCCCGTCATGACACCGAACCATCTTCTGACCGCACTGCGGCCGCTGCTGGCGGCGGAGTGCGCGGCGGAGGCGCCTGCCGCGGGCATCGAGGCCGCGGATCTCGAACAGTCCGTCTGGGTACGGCTGCTGAGCGACCGGCGCACCGACCGCGGCCGGTGGTCCGTCTCGGCACTGCGGCTGCGCGCCGCCGTCCGGGCGGAGGCCCGCGTCGCCCGCCGCCGTACCCGCCGTGAGGTGCCCTACGACCCGACCGCGGGCGAACCGCCGGGGGAGTCCTGCGTGGAGCAGGCCGTACTCGCGGCCGAGGAGAGCCGGGCGCTGCGCGCCGCGGTGCGCAGGCTGCCGGGCCGGTGCCCCGGTCTGCTCGCCGCGCTGCTCTCCCGGAGCGACCCCACCTACCGGGAAATCGCAGGTGAGTTGGGTATCTCACAAGGATCTTTGGGACCGGTGCGTTCCCGTTGCCTTGGTTGTCTGCGCAGAATGCTCATGGCGGAGGTTGCGGCTTCTGAACGCGGGGGAAAGGAGCGTTAGACAGCCGGCGCCATGGAGGCGGCGTACCTCACGACGGCTCCTGTCAGGTCAGAGCGGACCGAACCCAGGAAAAGGGGAGGCGTGCGCACATGGGCATGAGCGTGACCATCTCTGCGGCGACCGAACACGATGCCGAGCAGATCCTCAAGCTCCAGTACCTCTGTTTCCAGGGCGAGGCGGAGCTGCACGGCGACTACACCATCGAACCCCTCACCCAGAGCCTCGACGGACTCCGTACGGAGCTGGCCGGGGGCTGTGTGCTGGTGGCCCGGCTCGGCGACGAGGTCGTCGGCTCGGCGCGGGGAGCGGTCGGCGCGGACGGCACGGCGTCGATCGCCGGGCTGATCGTGCACCCCCGGATGCAGCGGCACGGGCTGGGCGGCCGGCTGCTGGCCGCGCTCGAGGAGCGCTTGGCGGACGAGTTCGCCGCGCGGCGGTTCCGGCTGGTGACGGGGCGGCGCGGCGAGAGCGGTCTCCGGCTGTACCGCAAGTGGGGATACGCCAGGGTGGACGGCGAACTGGTCAAGGCGGCACGGGTGCTGGCCGGCGCCTGACCCCGGTGCGTACGGCCGTCGGACGGGCGCCTCCCGGGCCCGTCCGACGGCCGTACGCCGTGGTGCGTCAGCCGCGGCCCCGCGCCGGGGCCCTGCGGAGCCAGAACATCGCGGTCACCGGGAGGATGACCGGGATGAAGAGGTAGCCCATGCCGTAGTCGGACCACACCGTCGCGTCGGGGAAGGCGGACGGCGCCGCGAGCGTCCACGTGCCGACGACGAGGACCCCGGCCAGTTCCAGGGCGCAGCACACCTGTGCCGCCCTGCGGGCCGCGGGCCCGCCCCGCACCAGGGAGTACGTGATGAAGGCGTACACCACCGCCGCGACCGCCGACAGTACGTAGGCGAGCGGTGCCCGGCCGAAGTCCAGGATCATCTGGACGATCGAGCGGGAGGCCGCGGCGACGGTGAAGACGCCGTAGAGCCAGACCAGCAGCCGGCCGGGCCCCTCACCGAGATCGAAGGCGGCCTTGGCGGGCGGCTCGGAGGATTCGGTCACGGTCAGCCTCCCCAGATGTCGTAGAGCCGTACTTCGAGCACGGCCAGGATCACGCCGCCCGCGGCCACCGTCGCCGAGCCCCAGCGCGTCCGCTCCACCAACGACATGAAGCCGGCGGCGGGCACGGCGGCCGCCGAGCCGATCAGATAGGCGAGGAAGATCGCCATCCCCTGTGCGGGCCTGTCGCCGCCCGCCAGCCGTACGACACCGATGGCGAGCTGGACGAGGGCCAGGACGGACACCACGGCCATGCCGATGAAGTGCCAGTCCTTGGTGGACTGGTCGCGCGAGAAGGCGAAGCCGCACCAGGCGGCCAGCGCGAGGGCGGCCAGGCCGACCGCGAGCGTCAGCGCGTCGATCACCGGGGCCCCCGTGCGGCGCGGGCGTGCGGATGGGGCTGGACAAGCATGGGACGACTCTAATGGGCCCCTGCGCGTGTCCCCGCCCGGGGGCCGTGCCCCGTAAGGGGGGCCGTGGTCTTGGCCACACGGCGGTGCTCCGGCGTGGCCCCCGGAAGGGGCCCGGCACGGCTCCGAGGCCGTGTCCGCGCAGGCCACCGCGCACCCCCGAAGATCATCTCCAATGAGCCGGAACCGTCCACGAACCGGCCAAGCCTGTCCGCTATTCGGACAGGCTTGGCCGTCCCGCACAGGCGTCTGTTTTACTTTCCCGCATGACCACGACGAGCAGCCGCACCTTTGCGACCGAGGCGATGATGACGCCCGGTGCTCGTTGCATGTGTCGAATGTGTGACCGCTGAGGGCCCCCGTTCTGTGCCTCGCGCCCCGAAGCGAGACCCCTAGAGCCCGTCCCGTGTCCGCCAGGACCGGAAACGGAGCTCCGCCCCGCGTCACCAGGACCCCGAAGCCGCGCGCCGCGCGCCCGCCGGGGATCACCGATGCCGCGTTCCGCAATGAATTCCCGTGCCCGGCACCACCGGCGCCGCGCACTCGACAGTGACGGAAACCCTGTGATCACCACTACGGGCCTGACAAAGGTCTACCGCTCACGCGGCCGCGAGGTCACCGCCCTCGACGGCGTCGACCTCCATGTGCGCGAAGGCGAGGTGTACGGCGTCGTCGGCCAGAGCGGCGCCGGCAAATCGACCCTCATCCGCTGCGTCAACCTCCTGGAGCGCCCCAGCTCCGGCACGGTCACCGTGGCCGGCCAGGACCTCACCGCCCTCGCCGGGCGGGGCAGCCGCGCCAACGCCGAACTCCGCAGGGCGCGCAGCCGCATCGGCATGGTCTTCCAGCACTTCAACCTGCTCTCCTCGCGGACCGTCCAGAGCAACATCGAGCTCCCGCTCGAGATCCTCGGCGTCTCCGGCAAGGAACGCAGCCGCAAGGCCCTCGAACTCCTCGACCTGGTCGGCCTCGCCGACAAGGCCAAGGCGTACCCCGCCCAGCTCTCCGGCGGCCAGAAGCAGCGCGTCGGCATCGCCCGCGCCCTGGCCGGCGACCCCAAGGTGCTCCTCTCCGACGAGTCGACCTCCGCGCTCGACCCGGAGACCACCCGCTCCATCCTCCAGCTGCTGCGCGACCTCAACCGCCAGCTCGGGCTGACCGTCCTCCTCATCACCCACGAGATGGAGGTCGTCAAGACCATCTGCGACTCCGCGGCCCTGATGAAGGGCGGCCGTGTCGTGGAGTCCGGCACCGTCTCCGAACTGCTCGCCACCCCCGGCTCCGAGCTGGCCGCCGAGCTCTTCCCCGTCGGCGGCGAGCCCTCCGGCCCCGACCGCACGGTCGTCGACCTCACCTTCCACGGCGAGAGCGCGACCCAGCCGGTCATCTCCCAGCTCGCGCGCACCTACAACGTCGACATCTCGATCCTGGGCGCCGCCATGGACACCGTCTGCGGCAAGCAGGTCGGCCGGATGCGCATCGAGCTCCCCGGCCGCTTCGAGGAGAACGTCGTCCCCATCGGCTTCCTGCGCGAACAGGGCCTCCAGGTCGACGTCGCGCCCGTCAACACCCCGGCGCCCGCCGACAAGAGCCCCGAGGAAGGTGCCAAGTGACCTGGTCCGAAATGCAGCCCCTGCTGCGCGACGCGTGTCTCGACACCCTCTTCATGGTCTGGTGGTCCACCGTCTACGCCGTCATCGGCGGACTGCCACTGGGCCTCCTCCTCGTCCTCACCGACCGGGGCGCGCTCCTCCAGAACGTCGTGGTGAACAAGGTCATCGGCGCGGTCGTCAACCTCGGCCGCTCCCTGCCCTTCATCATCCTGCTCGTCTGGCTGATCCCCTTCAGCCGCTTCGTGGTCGGCACCTCCATCGGCCCCAGCGCCGCCGTCGTCGCCCTCGCCGTCGGAGCCGTCCCCTTCTTCGCCCGGCTGGTGGAGACCGCCGTCCGCGAGGTCGACCACGGCCTCGTCGAAGCGGTCCAGTCGATGGGCGGCGGCACCTGGACGGTCGTCCTCAAGGTCCTGCTCCCGCAGGCCCTGCCCTCGATCGTGGCCGGCCTCACCACCACCGTGATCGCCCTCATCGGCTACTCCGCCATGGCGGGCGCCGTCGGCGGCGGCGGACTCGGCAACCTCGCCATCTCCTACGGCTTCCAGCGCCACGAGACCGGCCTGATGAACATCACCATCGTGCTGCTCATCGTCATCGTCACCGCCGTCCAGCTCCTCGGCGACCTCGTCGTACGGCGCCTCGCCGGCCGCGGCTCCCGCCAGGCCGCCGCCGTCGGACTGCGCCGGCTGCGCCCCGCGGCCGGGCCCGCGAAGGCCCCGGCGGAGTCGGGGACCACCGTCCGGCGCACCGTCGCCGCCACGTCCGCCGAACCCGCGGACGCCACCGAGACTTCCTGATCCCGGGGCCCCAGGCCCCCAGGAACCACGAGCCCGGACCCTTTGCCGGGCAACACCTCGTGAGATCAAGAAAGAGGCACTCTTCGTGCGTACCACCACCATCAAGATCACCACCGCCGTCGCCGCGGCCGCCGCCCTCACCCTCGGACTGAGCGCCTGCAGCGCCCCCTCCGACACCTCCTCCAGCAGCTCGGAGAAGAAGGGCAAGGACGCCGACCCCGAGGCCAAGCTCGTCGTCGCCGCCAGCCCCACCCCGCACGGCGACATCCTGAAGTTCGTCAAGGACAACCTCGCGAAGAAGGCGGGCCTCAACCTGGAGGTGCGGGAGTTCAGCGACTACGTGCTCCCCAACACCGCCACCCAGAACGGCGAGGTCGACGCCAACTTCTTCCAGCACAAGCCCTACCTCGACGACTTCAACAAGAAGAACAAGACGGACATCGTGCCCGTCGTCAACGTCGAGCTCGAACCGCTCGGCCTCTACTCCAAGAAGGACAAGAAGGTCTCCGACCTGTCCGGCGGCGCCACCGTCGCGGTGCCCAACGACGCCACCAACGAGGGCCGCGCCCTCAAGCTGCTCGCCGACAACGGCGTCATCAAGCTCAAGGACGGCGTGGGCGCCGAGGCCAAGCTCTCCGACGTCGAGGACAAGAAGGGCGTCAAGTTCACCGAGCTGGCCGCCGACCAGATCCCGTCCCGCCTCGCCGACGTCGACGCCGCCGTCATCAACGGCAACTTCGCCATCGGCGCCAAGCTCAACCCGGCCAAGGACTCGATCGCCCTGGAGAAGGCCGACGGCAACCCCTACGCCAACTTCCTCGCGGTCAAGAAGGGCAACGAGGCCGACCCGCGCATCGCGAAGCTCGCCAAGCTCCTGAACTCCGACGAGGTCAAGAAGTTCATCGAGGACAAGTTCAGCGGCGCCGTCCTCCCCGCCTTCGGCCCCGCCAAGGGCTGATCCCCGCCCCGGACACGGCACCGCACCCACCCGTACGGCCGCCGCCCGCGCACCCGGATGCGCGCGGGCCGGCGGCCGTGCCGGGTCGCGCTTGGCGCAGTCGTACATCAATGCTGCATGCTGGTGCACTCGAAGCCCGGACCGAGACCGTCCAGAGCCCACCTCCCGGCGTTGGAGCAGCACATGACATCCACCTTCCCGGACATCTCCATCAGTACGGACCGGCTGGTGCTGCGCCCGTTCCGCGCCGAGGACGTCCCCGCCCTCGCCGAGATGATGAGCGACGAGCTCGTCACCGCCTGGACCTCCGCGCCCCACCCCTACACCACGGCCGACGCCCGCGACTGGGCGCTGCGGCAGGCGCCCGCCGAGCGCACCCAGGGGCGCGGAATCGTCTTTGCGGTCACCGAATTCCTCACCCACCGCCTCGTCGGCTGCGTCCATCTGCACCACACCGACTGGCGCACCCTCTCCGCCGAGGCCGGCTATGTCGTCGCCCCCTGGGCCCGCGGCGAGGGCTACGCCTGCGAATCCGTGCTCGCCGTCGCCGAGTGGCTCTTCCGCGACCAGGGCTTCGAACGCCTCGAACTCCGCACCGCCGCCGACAACACCGCCTCCCAGCAGGTCGCCCAGAAGATCGGCTGCATCAGCGAGGGCGTGCTGCGCAACGCCTGGATAGGCCGCGGCCGCACCGCGGACGGCGGCTGGACGGAGATCCGCAACGACCTCATCGTCTGGAGCCTGCTCCCCGAGGACCTCGACGAGACACGCGAGCAGTACGCCGGAGGCTCCGGCTACGCGGCCGCGTTCCCCGACTGGCGCTGAACCGGCGTCCCGCCGCGTCCACCGGCGCGCACCCCGGACCGGGCACGCCCCGGCGCCCCTCCCCGACCCGTCCGGCCGCCCTCCGGCCGGGACCGACCGGGGTACCCTCACCCTGCCCGTGCCTGTCGCGGGCCCCGACCCGCGACAAGCCCCAGGAGACTGACGACGATGGCCGACCGGGTCACGGTGATCGGGTGGGACGGCTCACCGCTGACGGACACGGCCCGCTCGGCCCTGGCCGCCGCCACCCTCGTGGCCGGCGCGGGCCACCACCTCGCACTGCCCGAAGTCCCGCCCGCCGCCGAACGCGTCAGACTCGGCAGCGTCGACCTCGCCGCCCGCCGCATCGCCGGACACCGCGGCTCCGCCGTGGTCCTCGCCGACGGCGACCCCGGCTTCTTCGGCGTCGTACGCGCCCTCCGCGCCCCCCAGCACGGCCTGGAGGTCGAGGTCGTCCCCGCCGTCCCCGCCGTCGCCGCCGCCTTCGCGCGGGTGGGTATGCCCTGGGACGACGCCCAGGTCGTCGTCGCCCACAGCCGCGACCTGCGCCGCGCCGTCAACGTCTGCCGCGCCCACACCAAGGTCGCCGTCCTCACCTCGCCCGGCGCGGGCCCCGCCGAACTCGCCCTCCTGCTCGGGCCCGTCCACCGCACCTTCGTCATCTGCGAGGAACTGGGCACCGACCGCGAACAGGTCACCGTCCTCACCTCCGACAAGGTCGCCGACCACGCCTGGCGCGACCCCAACGTCGTCATCGTCATCGGCGGCGCGGGCACCGGCACCGCCCAGCCCGCAGCCCAGGGCTGGGGAGCCGTCCGGCAGCGCACCGCGGGCGGCTGGATCGCCGGCCGCGACCCCGGCTACCCCCCGGCCGTACGCGGCTGGGCACTGCCCGCCGACGCCTACGGCACCGACCTGGGCGAGGGCGAGTCCGCCGAGCTGAGGGCCGCTCAACTCGCCCGGCTGGGCCCCCGCGTGGGCGACCTCGTCTGGGACATCGGCTCCGCCAGCGGCGCCGCGGCCGTCGAGGCCGCCCGGTTCGGCGCCGCCGTCATCGCCGTCGACCGCGACGCCGACGCCTGCGCCCGCACCACCGCGGCCGCCCGCCGCTACGGCGTCCAGCTCCAGATCGTCCACGGCACCGCCCCCCAGGTCCTGGAGGACCTCCCCGAACCCGACGTCGTCCGGGTCGGCGGCGGGGGAGCGCCCGTCGTCGCCGCCTGCGCCGCGCGCCGCCCCGAGCGGATCGTCGCCCACGCCGCGACCCGCGACGAGGCGGAGGCCATCGGCCGGGCGCTCGCCGAGGGCGGGTACGCCGTGGAGTGCGCGCTGCTCCAAGCGGTGGAGCTCGACACGGCCGTCTGGACCGAGCGGGAGCGGGCCGTGGCCTTCCTTCTGAGTGGCCGCCACACCCACCTGTGAGCCCCGCCCACCGGCTGGAGGGTAGGGTTGCGGATCGTTGTACCGCCCCTCGGTGTCCGACACCACAGTCGTCAATGTCCCGAACGTTCCCTCCTTTTGGCGGGAGCACGGCAAGGTAGGGGCGGGCGACATGCAACGTGCCGCGAGGCACGGACGCTCGTTCTTGACTATGGGCGTGAGCGGTTGGAAGGAGCACTACCGATGGGCGAGGGGTACGCATGACCGACACCGGCCAGTTCCCGGGCGAGGGACAGCCGGAGAACGCAGGCGAGCTTCCCGGCCCTCCGTTCCCCGCGGAAGCCGTTGCCCCTGCCGACCCCGGCGCGCCGACCGCCTACACCTTCCTGGACCACACCGACGGCGGTGAGGCGGAGGAGGACGACCTCCTGCTGATGCCGGGCGCGCAGGGCGCGTGGATGGAGCAGCCGGTGGTCCAGGGCGGCACCCACGAGACCGGCGGCCGCGACACCGGGTCCGTCGACTACGGCGACGTCCGGATGCCCCCGCCCGCCACCCCGGCCCCGCCCGCGGCGCCCCGGCGCCCCCTGCACATGGGCCCGCCCGTACCGGACCCGACCGTGGAAACCCCTACCGGGACAAGGACGATGGCAGTGGCCAGTATGGTGTGCAGCCCGTACGACCGGTCGGTGAATCCAGGTGTGGCCGCCTC
>NZ_JBSFWT010000085.1:0-31560 GCF_053594975.1 Streptomyces sp. NPDC002537 | reverse complement strand
GTCCAGCTGCCCAACGCGGAGGAGTCCAAGACCGTCGAGGTCGCGGCCTACTGCTGGAAGGCGCTCGGGCAGACCGGTTTCACCCGCACCGACGTCATCGTCGGCGTGGGCGGCGGGGCCACTACGGACCTGGCCGGGTTCGTGGCCGCGACGTGGCTGCGCGGGGTCCGCTGGATCGCGGTGCCCACCACGGTGCTGGGCATGGTCGACGCCGCGGTCGGGGGCAAGACGGGTATCAACACCGCCGAGGGCAAGAACCTCGTCGGCGCCTTCCATCCCCCGGCCGGGGTGCTGTGCGACCTCGCCGCGCTGGAATCGCTGCCCGTCAACGACTACGTCTCCGGTCTGGCCGAGGTGATCAAGGCGGGCTTCATCGCCGACCCGGCCATCCTCGGCCTCATCGAGGCCGACCCGCAGGGCGCACGCAGCCCCGAGGGCCCGCACACGGCGGAACTGATCGAGCGCGCCATCCGCGTCAAGGCCGAGGTGGTCTCCGCCGACCTCAGGGAGTCGGGCCTGCGCGAGATCCTCAACTACGGGCACACCCTCGCCCACGCGATCGAGAAGAACGAGCGCTACAACTGGCGGCACGGCGCCGCGGTCTCCGTCGGCATGGTCTTCGCCGCCGAACTCGGCCGCATCGCGGGCCGCCTGGACGACGCGACCGCCGACCGGCACCGCGCGATCCTCACCTCCGTCGGCCTGCCCGTCACCTACCGCGGCGACCAGTGGCCCAAGCTCGTCGAGACCATGAAAGTCGACAAGAAGTCCCGCGGCGACCGGCTGCGCTTCATCGTCCTCGACGGCCTCGCCAAGCCCACCGTCCTCGAAAGCCCCGACCCGGCGATGCTCCTCGCCGCGCACGCGGAGATCGCCGGTGGAACCTTGACCGGAACCCGCGCCCCGGAGGAAATCCTGACCAGCGGGTGTGCCAGATGACGACTGCCGACCGACGTCAGGCCCGAGGCCGTCCGCCTCGGGGCGGTACTTGCAGAAGGGCGGGCTGAAGGTGACCGACACTTGTGACAACCGATCTGCGGGTCAGCACATCCGGATGGAGACCCACGGCCTCGACAGCATCGGCGAGGCGGAACGCGGGGGCACTCCGCGACAGCTGTTCTGGCCCTGGTTCGGGGCCAACATCTCCGTCCTGGGCCTGAGTTACGGCGCCTTCGCGCTCGATTTCGGTATCTCGTTCTGGCAGGCCCTCGCCGCCGGTGTGATCGGCATCGTGTTCTCGTTCCTGCTCTGCGGCCTGATCGCGATCGCCGGTAAACATGGCTCCGCGCCGACCATGGTCCTCAGCCGCGCCGCGTACGGCGTACGAGGGAACAGGCTGCCCGCCGCGATCTCCTGGGTTCTCACCGTCGGCTGGGAGACCGTACTCACCGCATTGGCGGCCATGGCCACATCGACGGTCTTCGACCGCCTCGGGTGGGGCGGCGGCACCTGGACCAAGGCGACGGTCCTGGTGGTGGTCAGCGTGCTGACCGTGGTGGGCGGAGTCATGGGCTTCGGCCTGATCATGCGCCTGCAGACCCTGATCACCGCGGTCACCGGCGTCCTGACCGCCGTCTACATCGCGCTCGTGGCCCATCACATCCACTGGCCCGCCGTCAGCGCCGTGCCGACAGGATCCGCCCAGCAGTTCATCGGCGCGCTGGTCTTCATGCTGACAGGCTTCGGCCTGGGATGGGTCAACGCCGCGGCCGATTACTCCCGTTACCTGCCGCGTGGCACCAACAACCGGAAAGTCGCCCTCTGGACTACGGTCGGCGCCTCGTCGGCGCCGCTCGTCCTCCTGGTCTTCGGCCTGCTCCTGGCGGGTTCCTCGGCGGGACTCCACACCGCTATCGCCCGCGACCCGGTCGGTGCGCTGACCACCATCCTCCCCACCTGGTTCCTGATCCCCTTCGCCGTCGTCGCGGTCCTCGGCCTGATCGGCGGCGCGGTGCTGGACATCTACTCCTCCAGCCTGGCCCTCCTCGCGGCCGGCCTGCGCATACCGCGCCACCTGGCCGCGCTGACCGACGGAGTCCTGATGACGGCGGGCGCCTTCTACATCGTCTTCTTCAGCGACGACTTCCTCGGACAGTTCACCGGCTTCCTGACCACACTGGGCGTCCCGGTCGCCGCCTGGTGCGGCGTCATGCTCGCCGACCTGGCACTGCGCAGGAGCGACTACACCACGGCGGACCTCTACCGACGCCACGGCCGGTACGGCGACGTCGCGCCGCTGCCCCTGCTGCTCACCGTCGCCGCCACCGTGCTCGGCTGGGGCCTGGTCACCAACTCCGCCGCCGGCTGGCTGGCCTGGCAGGGGTACCTGCTCGGGCCGCTGGGACTCGGAGGCACCGGGGGCGCCTGGGCATCCGCCAACCTCGGCGTCCTGGCCGCGCTCCTGCTCGGCTTCCTCGGCACGCTCGCGACCGGTCGTGGACGGGTACGTGCCCAGGAACGGCAGCGATCAGAGGCACCGGCGCGGGAAAGGACGTTCAGCGCATGAGGGCCCCCGGTCCGGCCGACGGGCTCGCCGGGCACTTGGCCGTCGTCGACATGCAGCGCGTGTTCGCCGATCCGGACAGCCCGTGGGCCGTACCAGGCTTCGACCATGCCGCCGAGGGCATTCGCCGACTGCTGCCGCTCTTCGGTGACCGGGTCAGCTTCACCCGCTTCCTCGCACCCGAGACACCACACGGCTCCTGGACGGCGTACTACGCCCAGTGGCCCTTCGCCCTGCGACCGCCGCACGCCAGGCTCTGGCAGCTCGCGGATGCGTTCGCCGAAACAGACGCATTCGCCGAACGGGCGCGGCACATGCTGGACGCGACCACCTTCAGCAAATGGGGTCCGGAGCTCGCCGAACGTGTCGGCACGGGCGGGAGGCTCGTACTGACCGGTGTCAGCACCGACTGCTGTGTCCTGTCCACCGCGCTGGCCGCAGCCGACGCCGGAGTCGGGGTACGGGTGGTCGCCGACGCCTGCGCGGGCGTGGACGCCGACTCCCACGAGACGGCTCTGCGGGTGATGGAGCTGTACCGGCCGATGATCCAGGTGACCACTGTGGCCGACTTGCTCGCCGGTGGAGCGCCGTGATGGGCGCCCGTTCCGGAAGGCTCTGGCCTGTACATCGACACCCTCCCGTATCGACACGGCGACAGCCCCCGACATCGGCAGATGACCCCTCCCGCACCGAACGTCCGCATCACCCTCCACCGACACGGGAAGCACCATGAGCCCCACTCTCCAGAGCCGCGCTGCCGGCGCCCTCTACGGACTCGCCCTCGGCGACGCTCTCGGCATGCCGACGCAGATGCTGTCGCGCCCGCAGATCGTCTCCCGTTACGGGCCTGTGCTCACCGGCTTCCACGCGGCGCCCGCCGACCACCCGATCGCGGCCGGGATGCCTGTGGGCACGGTCACCGACGACACCGAACAGACCCTGCTGCTGGCCCGCGTACTGCTGGACGGTGAGGGCACCGTCGACGCGGCGGAGCTGGCACGGCGTCTGCTCGCCTGGGAAGACGACATGCGGGTCCGAGGCTCACTCGATCTCCTCGGCCCCTCCACCAAAAGCGCGGTCGAACGGGTCCTCGCAGGCGTGCCGGTCACGGAGACCGGCCGCTACGGCACCACCAATGGCGCCGCGATGCGGATCGCATCCGTGGGCATCGCGGTGGCCTCGACGAATCCGGGAGCGCTGGTGGACCGGGTCGTAGAGGCCAGCAGCCTGACCCACAACACCGGTGTAGCACTGGCGGGAGCGGCGGCCGTGGGCGCCGCCATCAGCGCGGGGCTCGACGGCACTTCCGTCCTCGACGCCCTGGAACCGGCCGTCGCGGCGGCCCGCATGGCGTCCGGCCGTGGCCATTGGGCGGCCGCGGCCGACGTCGCGGAGCGCATCCTCTGGGCGACCCGGCTGGTACGGGGACTGCCCGAGGAACAAGCATGCGAGCAGGTCTTCACACTCGTGGGCACCAGCCTCGCCACACAGGAATCCGTACCGGCCGCCTTCGCGATCCTGGCCGCCTGCCCGGACGACCCGTGGCGGGCGGCGCTCCTCGCGGCGTCCGTAGGAGGGGACTGCGACACCATCGCCGCCATCACGGGCGCGATCGGCGGCGCCTGCCATGGCGTGGCCGCCTTCCCGGCCGAGGCGCGAGCCACCCTGAACGGAGCCAACTCACTTGACCTGGACGACACCGCCGCTCGACTGCTCCTGCTGCGCCGACGGGGCTGATCCGATGTCCGCGAGCCGACGCTACGACCGGATCCTGCACCTGGGCAACGTGGTCATGGACCTGGTCCTGAACGTACCCGCGCTGCCCGAGCGCTCCGGCGACGTCCTCGCCACCCGCACGGACACGACCCCGGGCGGCGGCTTCAACGTCATGGCCGCGGCGGCCCGGCAAGGCATGCCCGTCACCTACGCCGGCGCGCACGGCACCGGCCCCTTCGGGGAACGGGCCCGCGCCGCGCTGCGCGCCGAAGGCATCAAGGTACGGCTGCGGCCGCGTACCGGACTGGACACCGGCTTCGTGGTCTGCCTGGTCGACGCCGGCGGCGAGCGCACCTTCGCCACCAGCCCAGGCGCGGAGTCCACACTGAGCGGCGACGACCTGACCGGTCTACGGCCGGACAAGCGCCAGCTGGTCTACGTCTCCGGCTACAGCCTGCTGTACGAGGCCAACCGCGCCGCATTGACCGGCTGGTTGTCGCGGCTGGACCCGACGGTCGATGTCGTAGTCGACCCCGGCCCGCTGGTCCACGGGATTCCTGTCGACGCACTGGAGATGTTGCTCGACCGGGCCACCTGGTTGAGCTGCAACGCCCGCGAAGCGGCGCTGCTCACCGGCATCGACGACCCGTGTGCCGCCGCCCTCGCGCTGGGGGACCGCCTGGTGAACGGCTCGGCCCTGGTACGTACGGGACCGGACGGCTGCCTGCTTCACCACGACGGGACGTTCAGCGCGATCCCGGGCTTTCCCGTCGATCCCGTCGACCTCAACGGTGCGGGTGACGCCCATACCGGCGTCTTCATGGCCACGCTCGCCCAGGGCATCGCCCCGTGTGCCGCCGCGTATCGCGCCAATGCCGCCGCGGCGATGGCCGTCACGCTTGCCGGACCGGCCACCGCCCCCGACGCGGCGGCGCTGGGCGCGTTCATCGGCTGCTGGTGACAATGGCTGGTGGACGAAAAGCCGTCCCGTCCAACCGGGGTGGTCGGACGGGACGGTGGTTGTTGCCCTGAGCGAGATCACGGTCAGGATCGTCGCGGTGGGCTGAAATCCACTATCGGCACAGCACCATCGTCAGCGTGGCGCACAGCCCTGATGTGACGATGGCTGAGGTCGTCACGGTGCGTCGGCGTAGTTGTCGGTAGCGTGCTTCGTATTCCTGGCGGAGTTCGATGCAGCGGTCGGCGATGCGCCGGGTCGTGGCTTCTGCGGTTTTGGTGCGGGCCCGTGTGTAGTGGTCTTCGAGTTCTTGACGTTCGCTGGTGGTGAGCCAGGGCAGGTGGTCGCAGAAGGCGGTGGCTTCCTGGCGGGCGGTGGCCAGTTCGGCCTGCCAGTAGAGGTAACCGTCGAGCTGCCGCAGTCCGTGGTCGATGGACCGGACCGGGTGGTCGTGGCTTTCCGCCGGGCGGCTCATGCCGGTCACCTCCCGTCGCGAGCGGGAGCCGGTGTGTGGTTCTGTTCCAGCTCCAGTTCGGCGACCTCGGGGTGGTGGAGGTCGAAAGCCGGGGACTCGGAACGGATCCGCGGCAGGGTGAGGAAGTTGTGCCGCGGGGGCGGGCAGGAGGTCGCCCATTCCAGCGAGCGGCCGTAGCCCCATGGGTCGTCGACCTCGACCTTCTTGCCGTACTTGGCGGTCTTCCAGACGTTGTAGAAGAACGGCAGGATCGACAGGCCCAGCAGGAAGGACGAAGCGCTGGAAATCGTGTTCAGCGTGGTGAAGCCGTCGGCGGCCAGGTAGTCGGCGTAGCGGCGGGGCATGCCCTCGACACCCAGCCAGTGCTGGACGAGGAACGTGCCGTGGAAGCCCACGAACAGCGTCCAGAAGGTGATCTTGCCGAGGCGCTCGTCCAGCATCTTGCCGGTGAACTTCGGCCACCAGAAGTGGAAGCCGGCGAACATCGCGAAGACGACCGTACCGAAGATCACGTAGTGGAAGTGCGCGACCACGAAGTACGAGTCGGAGACGTGGAAGTCCAGTGGCGGCGCGGCCAGGACGACACCGGTCAGACCACCGAAGAGGAACGTCACGAGGAAACCGATGGTGAAGAGCATCGGCGTCTCGAAGGAGAGTGAACCCTTCCACATCGTGCCGATCCAGTTGAAGAACTTCACACCGGTCGGCACCGCGATCAGGAAGGTCATGAACGAGAAGAACGGCAGCAGCACACCACCGGTCACGTACATGTGGTGCGCCCACACGGTGATCGCGAGACCCGCGATGGCGATGGTGGCGGCGATCAGCCCGCCGTAACCGAACAGCGGCTTCCGGCTGAAGACCGGGATGATCTCGGAGACGATGCCGAAGAACGGCAGGGCGATGATGTAGACCTCGGGGTGGCCGAAGAACCAGAAGAGGTGCTGCCACAGCAGAGCCCCGCCGTTGGACGCGTCGAAGATGTGCGCCCCGTACTTGCGGTCCATCTCCAGCGCGAGAAGAGCCGCGGCCAGAACCGGGAAGGCCAGCAGAATCAGCAGGCTGGTCAGCAGCACGTTCCACACGAACATCGGCAGCCGGAACATGGTCATGCCGGGCGCGCGCATGCAGATGATGGTGGTGATGAAGTTGACCGCGCCGAGGATCGTGCCGAACCCGGAGAGGACCAGGCCCATGATCCACATGTCACCGCCGACGCCGGGGGAGTGGACGGCATTCGTCAGCGGGGAGTAGGCGAACCAGCCGAAGTCGGCCGCGCCCTGCGGGGTGAGAAAGCCGCCGACTCCTATGAGGGAGCCGAAGACGTAGAGCCAGTAGGCGAACATGTTCAGCCGGGGGAACGCCACGTCGGGCGCGCCGATCTGCAGCGGCATGATCCAGTTGGCGAAACCGGCGAACAGCGGCGTCGCGAACATCAGCAGCATGATCGTGCCGTGCATCGTGAACGCCTGGTTGAACTGCTCGTTCGACATGAACTGCGTACCCGGGCGGGCAAGTTCGGCGCGCATCAGCAGCGCCAGCAGGCCGCCGATGCAGAAGAACGCGAACGACGTGATCAGGTACAGCGACCCGATCGTCTTGTGGTCGGTGGAGGTCATCCACTTCACGACGGCGTCGCCCGGTTTCTTGACCCGGTTCGGCGGAGCCGCCGGGCGCGTCCCTTGGACCGCGTCGGCGCTCCGGGGCTCGGAAGAGAGTGTTGTCACGTAAACCTCTGAAGTGCTCGTCGCTGGCCGCAGTACCGCCGTCTGCTCACCACCCCAGGTCACGGGGAGTCCAGAACCCGTCGGCGAGGCGTGTTCGGCAAACTTCGGTCGCTCGCCGACGACGGAATTTTGGAACAGCGTTGGTTGGGGCGATGGGCGTACTTCTCCCCACTGGAAAGCGGAACGGAGACGGGGGATGTCGGCATCGCCCGCAGCAATGTACCGTGACTGTTTTCGAGGTGCCGCCTGCATATGGCAGATCTATGACCTCATAAGGGGATGCAGGGTTGATCCCGTCGACATACCGCCAGGCCGTCGATTCCGATACCCAGAAGTCGGCCCTGTCCTGCACGAACGTCTTGTTCTTCCACGGATACGCCAGCGTTGGCAGAGCGCGCTCGAAGCGGCCCGTCCTGCGCCTCGGTGAATTCATGGCAGGAATGGGTCAGGTGCGAGACGGCTCGACTAAGTCGTGAGAGATATCGAGTTGGGAACGACGCAGAATCGGCAGAGCCCCTTGGTGCCGGTGTCGAGTGAGATCAACACCTCAGCGCCAAGGGGCTCTGTCATGTCACCAATACCCTGGGGCCGGGCTGTTTACGGTTCGACGTGAATCGAGTAGTGGAGGTCGTAGTCCCAGGTGGACACGCCAATGCCCTCCTGCTTGAAATTAACAACCTCACGCTTTACACAGGCCTCGGTGCCGAGGTCGGCGATCGCAAGGTCCAGCTGGGCAAATCCGAGAGCGTCGTCTGCGTCGACCGATGCCACCACGGACGACAGGATCTGGTCAGCGATTTCCAGCACGGCTTTGCCCACCTTGGGGGTAAGGGCGGCGTCCACAGCCAGATTGCGCATCTGAATGGACAGATCCGGGCCGGCCGCAGGCTGCACCGCAGGCTTCGTGGCATCGACCTTGGTGTCACCGGCCTTGGTGCTACTGGCCTTGGTGTCGCCGGCCTTGGTGTCGCCGGCCTTGGTGTCACCGGCCTTGGTGCTACTGGCCTTGGTGCTACTGGCCTTGGTGTCATCGGCCTTGGTGCTGCTGGCCTTGGTGTCGCCAGCCTTGGTGCTGCTGGCCTTGACGTCGCTGGACTTCAGAGCGGCAGCGATTGCGGTTGGCGCTTTATCAGCGAAAGCTCCGCCAATCTCGTTGAGTACCTTTCGGTAAGTGCCCTCCTCCCAGCCCTTGCCGGAGTCACTGTCCCAAGCCTCCAGCGCAACGGAAATCTCTCCGGACTTCGGTAGGTCGCCCTCGAAGATGATGCGCTGATCTTTATCGAAGGACAGGGTTTGGCCCACTCGAATGTTCATGGGCTCCGTCAGGAAGAACTTCGAGACAAGGCTCGTCGTCACAGTACCTCGAACGTAGAACTCATCCGCCCCGACGATGTCTTCGGTATCGCGGCAAGTGACTCGATCGAGAACAACCTTCAGCTTCACAGTCCAACCCGTTCTGGAATTGACAGCAGTGTTGAATTAATTGAATTAGCTCGGAGAGGAGCTCGTCTGAATATTGACACACCCGTGGTCTCTTCGGGTCTTGCCGACATGCAAGTTCGTGGCTGGCCGGAGACTTGGCGCCTTCTGCCTCGGCGGAGACCAGGCTGTGTACCTGACGCTATGTGCCTATGTTCGGGAAATTCGTAATCATAGGTTGACTCCTTGCCGTCAATTGTCGACATCGTGAGGACAGGTACGGAATGTCGGAGAGTGTCGGTGAGGAGTCAACCTATGGCTGCGGACTGTCAAATGGAGGCAGCAATATGGTCAAGCATGTGACCTATGAGAGTGGCTCCACTGGTCGCATGCCAAGGAGCGGTGGCCTCGATTTCGAGTGGCTCGCCGCTGCGCTGAACAGAGCACAAGAATGGGCTGGAATATGAAGCTGAAGGTGATTCTCGACCGGATTTCTTGCCGGGATACTGAAGACATCGTCGGATCGGATGAGATCTACATCCAAGGGGCGGTGGCAGCGGATTCTGTCATCCAGCCCATCCTGACGAAGCCGGTCGACATCCGGGAAGGTCAGATCCTGGCATTCGCTGACGACCAGCGCGTCATCTTCAACGGCGAACTCCCGAAATCCGGAAACCTTATCATCAACCTACGTGCTATCGATAGTGACTTCGGTAAGGACTGGGAGGGTAAGGGATACCGGAAGGCGGTACGGGAAATCGCCGACAGCTTGGCCGAAAACGCGCACTATGTCGTCGCCCCTGCGCTGGCTGTCGCTACCGCAGGCCTGAACCCGTTCCTGATCCCCGTCGTCTCTTACGTCGGTGGCCTGGCCGCTGACAAGGCTGCCAAGGTTGTCGTGGGAATCGTTGACAAGGGGGTTGCGGCTGTTATCGAGGCGTCCGACCCGGACGACGTTCTAGGGACTCTGGAGAAAGAAATCGCAGTGGCCGACCTTGGGCACGAGGCCCGCGTCATGCCTGGCGTATGGTCTTTCAAGGAGACTGGTATCGGAGTCTCCACCTGGGATTACGACATCCACTACTCGATTCACATCGAACCGTGAGCAGCGGGCTTATTTGGCAAGGATACTGATCGGGTGTCGGTGCCCGCCATGCACGCGGCTCCTGTGCCGTTGGGGGAGGTGTTCGACATGTCCCTCAATGGCACAGGAGCCTCGCGCGAAGAGCGGCCCCGATATGTTCTGTCCGACAGCACATGTGGTCACCCTTCGACCGGACGGAGGCTGTTGTGAGTATCGTCCGTGGTGTCCGGCCGTGGCCCACGACCTGACCGTCGCCCACATGGTGCAGCCTCGTCTGCGCCGCATGACCAGGTAGGTCAACTCCCCAGTTCAGGGTTTCTGATTATGGTCTTCTGCAACACACTTCAGCTTCAGTGTTGAGCTCTGCTGTGTCAGCCGCGCGTGGTACGTCGCCTCGGCACTACCGGGCAGGCTCCACAGCAAAGCGCCCGCCGCGACGAGTGCGGCCAGCCCGACAGTCGACCTGGCGAGCCGCCTGCTCAGAAGAGGGACCTGGTCGTATGCGAACTCGACCACGGCGGCTGTCGTGCCCTCTACTTCTACTCGAACAGGGACTCTGTATGTGATGGGTTTTCCGGTCAGAAGCAGCTTCTTCCCCTTGGCTTGGACCTCCACGCGTCCTTGACAACCCGGGCGGAGATCGAGCTCGGCATGACCGATACCCACGGTGGCGGTACCGCTCCCGGAATCATCTGAGATACGGATGCAAGATTTCGCGTTACCCAGATTGCGGACCCACAGCAGGGTGCTCCCCGACAGGCGGCCTCGTACCTTCGCCCTCGTAAAGCGTGCGTCGATTTCGTGGCGCACTCCCACCTGCACCACAGCTTCAGGCACTGACACGACACGGGGATTGTCCACCGACTGCACCATGACCGCGAAGACCGTCGGCCCTGGAGCCATTCGCGAACCCGGGGGAAGGGCGAGGGGAATCCCCACCTTCCGACGCTCCCCGGCCCGCACCGCTATCCGGCCCCGGTCGCGTCCGGCCTGCTCGGCGATGTCCCCCACCAGCGACAGCGTATAGACGGCATCGGCCTGCCCCTCGTTACAGATCAGCAGCTCCGCCTCGGTCTCCCCGCCTGGCACCAGTGGTTTCTGTGACGTCGTGAGCTCCGCTCGCAAACTCACTGGACGACGTCCTCGATGTCGAACACTGCTGTGCGCTCCTTCTCCTCCGTAAGGCGTGGCTCAGCCGAGCAGCCCGCGCGCCCTGGCTTCGGCGACGGCTTCACGGCGTTTGGACACCCCGAGCTTGCGGTAGACGCTGCGGACCTGAGTCTTGACCGTGTTCACGGATACGCAGAGACGCTCGGCTATTTCAATCAGAGTGAGGTCGCCGACCAGGAGTGCCACGACTTCCCGCTCCCTGCGCGACAGTTGCGTGCCCGGATCGACGTCCGCGCTGAGGACCTTGAGCAGCGAAGTGACGTGCCCGTCCGGGTCTCCTGTATCGGCCGCGCAAGCCACGAGCAGGGGGCGGCACCATGGCGCTTGCTCCTGGAAAATACGCACCATTCCCTCGTGATGGGCCAAGGAAGCCGCCTGGCGAAGCGCCTGCCGCACCCTCATGCCGGGCCTGCCGGACTGCTGCCATGCCAGAGCCGACAGCAGCCACGCCTCGGCCTTGAACGTACTTCGCCACTGCCCGCCGTTGCGCAACGGTTCCAGCAAGGCGAGGGCATCAGAGGGGCAAGTTCCCGTCGCGAGTTTCACATGAGCTGCGGCCAGGCGTCCGTACGGGTGCTGGAGTTCGGCGCTGCCCCTGCGCAGCAGCGCCGCGGCATCGTTCGTACGGCCCAGTGCCAGACGGACACGCACGCCCGTATAGACGGCACGCGCTCTCCAGCCGGGAGGGTCTCCGATTCGTTGACGTGTTTCCACGGCGGTCACGGCCCGTTGTGCGGCCCACGCGTTCTTCCGGGCGAGGTGCAGTTCGGCCTGCAGCAGGTCGGTTTCGGTGGCGCACAGCGCGCGCAATGCCGTCGGCGCGTGGCCGAAGCGGTCGAGGGCCTGTTCAAGAGTCTGGAGGTCGCCCCGCTCCCAGGCACGGCGCCCGTCACAGATGGAGACGAAGCTGTTGTACAGCTCACGCAGCGTGCCGGAGACCCCATCGCCGCTCAGCGAGGCGAGCGGATCAGGCTGAGCCGCGTACCCGTCGAGATAGGAGAGAAGTGAGGAGAGCGCGGCGTATCCGCTCGCCTGTGCTGTCCGTCCGTGGAGCTCGGCGTCGAGCCGGCTCGCGTTGAGCTGGCGGCGGGCCCGGTCCCCGTCCCCTTGCCACCAGTCGGTCAAGGCCAGATAGGGAGCGAGCAGTGTCTCGTGTTCCCTGGCCGAGCCGGCCCACAGTCGGCTGTCGGCTTTGGCGAGCACTTTACGGACCGTCTCGCTGCTGTGAGTGGCGGCACCGAGATCACCGTCCTGGTGGCACTGCATCAAGTGCACGATCGCGATCGCCCACTCGACCCATGTGCGGGACGGACGAGGGGATTCCTCGGCCAGTCCTTGCTCCGCTCTCTCGAGGACGGCAGCACCGTCCTCGAAGCGGCCGAGCACGGTGAGGGCCAGGGCGTACAGTGCGTCGGCTTCAGGCCGGGGAGGAGTGTCCTGCGTGGTGTGGAAGCGCCCGAGAAGGCGGAGAACGCTTTTCCCTTCACCTGAGAGGCACAACAGCACCGCGGTGTCGCGCAGCAATGTCCATGCGCGAGTGAAGTCGCGTCCCGACAACGCGTGATCCACCGCGCGGGCGGGAGATCCGTGGTCGCGATGCCAGTCCATCGCCGCGAGATGGGCCCTTTCCACCAGTTCGGCCCCCAGTCGCTCGTGCAGCAGGACACGCATTGGCGCCGCGATGCCGGGCAGGAACCGGTAACCGTCTTCATGCGAGGTCACCAGTCCGCTGGCGTCAGCGCAGCGGTGCAGGACGCCACCGGCGTCCGAGCGACCGGTGATGAGCGTGGGGAGGCCGGCGACGAGCGGATCCTCCACGACGCTGAGCTTCAGCAGGGCCAGCCAGTCCCTGTCCGATTCGTGCACTGCCGCTTCCCGCGCCAGCAATGAGGCGGCTTCCTGGTGCGCGCGTACGAGGAGGGAAGGCAGGTCCGCAGGAGAACCATTGGCCAGGCCGTTCACCACTTCGGCCAGGCTGTGAGCCCACCCGCCGGTGGCTTTGAGAAGACTCTCGACCAGGGAGCCGGAGGCCTCTATCCCGCGCTCAGAGCACAGGGCCTCGATCTCGGAGCGGGTGAACAGCAGTTTCTGAGCAGGGACCGCCAGGATGTCTCCTCCGCTACGGGGGCTCAGCCAGGGCAGATGCCTGCGCGTCTGCGTGGCGAACACCAACTGCAGGAAAGGGCAGGCGTGGCGGACGAGTTGCGCCAGAAGCTGGTGGACCTCAGCCGCGCGCACACGGTGAAGTCGGTCAATGACCAGGGTGACCGGCTGAGGCAGGCGCTTGAGCCATGCCAGCACCTCCGGGAGGAGGTCACGCCATTCCTTTCCCGCCGAGCCGGCGAGAAGTTCCGCTGTTCCCGCGACCGGCGCCGCGGCCGACAGCACATTGACCATCCGTGCCAGGAGCCGGGCGGAATCACGTTCTGAGCCGTCCAGGCTGATCCAGGCGGTGTTGTGGCCATTTTCTTGGTTGTTCCAAGACGCCCAGTCGGCCAAGGCGGTTGTTTTTCCTGAACCCGTGGGAGCCGTCACGAGCACGACCCGGGCAGCTGAGACGTGGGCGGTGAAAAGGCGGCGCAAACGGGGCCGCGGCACTGGCGCGAGGCGTGTGAACGGAGGGGCCGTGGTCATTATCCGCACCTGATGGGAGTTATGCTGATGGCTCTGCTACGGAAAAGGAAATTTCCGCGGCCGTGCAGGGAAAGGCAGGCATCCGTCGGGTCGGCGACTGCCCCGTAGTTCTCACCATCATGCTACGTAGCGTCGTTGCCATTGGACGTCGTCCATTTGGATACACCCTCGTCAACAAACGGCATCGGGCCGCGCCTTGCTCTGCTCTCTTAGGCGAGCGGAAACCACTGGATCCCGACAGCGATTCGATTTGTGTGTCAGTTTTCCTGCGTCGGATTATCGGCAGTTGAGGGTGCGGGTGGGTTCTCTGCGGCGGAGGAGTGGGCACGGGGCGCTCATAGCAAATCTTTATGGCCTGATAAAGAGATCTCTCGTGACTGTCCTCTTGGGTGGACGAAGTGTCATGCTCCGGGGACAGCGAGAATTCATCTCGCTGCTCAGTGGGTCGGTACGCCGTGCCGCGTGCCGTGCGGACGCGGACAGTGCCGACCGGTGACGCAGGAAGGCCAGGAGTGACCGAGGCGGAACAAAACCGGGACGCCGCCCCTCGATCAGTGAAGTCCTCGCTGAAGAAGCACGCGCCGTGGATCAGCACGGCGGTGCGGTTCGGCCTGGCCGCCACATGGTTCTGGGCAGGGTGCGAGAAGCTCCTGAACGCTGACGCGTCCGTTGAGGCGGTGCGTGCGTACCACGTGCTCCCGGACGGCTTGGTCGCAGATGTCGGCTTCGGACTTCCGGCGTTTGAGCTCTGTCTGGCGGTCCTCTTGGCGGTGGGCCTCTGCACGCGCTTCACCGCCGCGCTCTCCGCCGTGCTGCTCGTCCTGTTCATGGCCGCGATCGCCCAGGCATGGGTGCGCGGCATGAGCATCGATTGCGGCTGCTTCGGCGGGGGAGGGGAAGTCGATCCGTCCCGGACCCGGTACGTCCAGGAACTGCTGCGTGACACCGGTTTCCTGACCATGAGCACTTGGCTGATCTGGCGCCCGCACAGCTGTCTGTCCATCGAAAAATGACCACAGTGGCCCACCGCCACAGCATTTGCCGAGCCGGCACTTGAATATCTGATGGGTACGTCCGTGAGCAAGAACCGATCCTCCTCCGCACGCAGCAGTGCCCGTGAGCGTCTGCGCGCTGAACGCCGACGCGAAGTGGAACGTGCCGAACGCCGGCGAAGGCTCGGTACTGTCGTCGGCGTGTCGTTGGCGCTGGCAACGGCCGTCGGCGTCACGGTCCTCATCCAGTCGAACAAACCCCGGGACACGCGGCCGCCTGTGGCACCCGCCGGTGCCACAGGAAAACAAGACCTGGTCATCGCGGTCGGCAAACCGGACGCGCCGGTCACCCTCACGGCCTACGAGGACTTCCGCTGCCCCGGATGCGGGATGGTGGAGAAGGAGATCCACGGAGCTGTCAACAAACTGGAGGACGAGGGGAAGCTGCGCGTCGAGTACCACATACTGTCGTTCATCGACCGCATATCGTCCGGCAACGGGTCCAAGCACGCGGCCAGCGCCGCGGCCAGCGCTCAGGACTCCGGAAAGTTCCGTGAGTACCACGATCTGCTGTTCGCCAACCAGCCTAGCGAACTCGACGATCGCTTCGGTGACAAAAAGGTCCTCCTCGACCTCGCCTCCAAGGTGACCGGCCTCAAGAGCGCGAAGTTCGTGGCAAGTGTCACCGAGGGCACCCACGACACCTGGGTCGGGAAGGTCCAGCACGCCTTCGACCGGCAGTCCGCCATCAAGACCACCCCGTCCATCATCTTCAATGGCAAGAACCTTGTGAATGACAGGGAGAATCCGTTCACCGCGCAGCGGATCACCCAGCTCGTCAACGATGCCGCCAAGAAAGGCTGATGCCGCGGTGACCCGTCGCGAAGACCGCTGAGTCTGTCAGCCGGCCTGACGCCGTACGGCATCGACCGAGGCTTCCTGGCGGCACACGAGGGCGAGCAGGTCGCGCGCCGGGCCAGTGGGACGGTGACCGGTCGGCCAGATCGCCCGCAGGGTGCGTGTCAGGTTGATCCCCTTGACCTCGACCGTGACCAGGCGACGTGCCGTCAGGTCGTCCTGGACGGACAGGGCACTGACCACGGCCAGCCCGATTCCGGAGGCCACAGCCGCCTTGATCGCGGTGGTGGAAGGCAGTTCCAGCAGGGGAGCGGTCGGCCCGCCGTGCGCTTCGAGCGCCCGGCACAGGACCTGCCGGGTGCCGGATCCCTGCTCCCGCATGATCAGCGAGGTCCCGGCCAGCTCGGCCGCGTGCGCCGGGGCATGACGTCGGGCCCATGGGTGGTGCGGAGCGGCGATGACCACGAGCCGGTCCTTGGCCACGGGCACGGCATCCACCCCGGGCGGCACCATGGCACTCTCGATGAAACCGAGATCGGCCTCGCCCGAGCGGATTCTGTCCGCCACGGCTTGGGAGTTGCCGGCGCTGATCGAGACAGCGGCGCCGGGCCGTTCCCCCCGCAGGGCGATCAGCCACCGGGGCAGCAACTGTTCGACCACGGTCTGGCTCGCCGCCACCCGCAACTGGTTGTCGCGTCGGGCACGCAACGTCTCGATTCCCGAATCCAGCGCCTCTGCTGCCTCCAGTACGCGGCCGGCCCAGCCGGTCACCAACGCGCCGGCCTCGGTGAGCCGGGAACCGTTGGACGAGCGCTCGATCAGTCCCACTCCGATCAGTTGCTCCATGCTGCGGACCCGGGCGCTGGCGGCGGGCTGGGTGATGCCCAGCTCACCGGCGGCCTTGCCCAGACTGCCCAGCCGGGCCACGGCGAGCAGGAGCTCCAGGCTGGATATTTCCGGGACGCGATGGGACAAAGACACGTGGCGTACCTGTTTCTGCATCAAAAGCTTTTGGTTCACGGTCTGTTCTGTCTGTGCTGGGGCCCGTCGCGACGGGCCCCAGCACAGACAGGAGCGGAAAGTCCGTCCCGTCGGGCACACACCCGACGGGCAGGACGACGTGGTCTGCTCGAAGCTTCTCAGATGCCGAGATCGGTGAAGAACTGGTAGCTGGTGGGGTCACCCGGCATCAGGAAGTGGAAGCCCTCAAGGAAGAAGGAGGCCACGAAGTTGACCGCGGCGAAAGCCGCGAGCACGGCAAGGGTGAAGGTACCCGCGCGCCGGAGTAGACGCGACTTCGCCGCCGCGTCCAGCGGGCGGACGTCATCGACGAGGACGAGGTTGAGCCCGGCGGCCAGCACGGCCAGACCGAAGGTGACGAGGGCCCAGGTGTACAGGTGCAGGCCGAAGAGGGCGCCGGCGTAGCCCGGGTCCGGCGGCACGATGTGCATCAGCACCTGCGAGCCGGAGACCACGCTGCCGCAGAGGGCTGCGACGATGGCCATGCCCCAGCCGGAGGTGAATTCACGGGTGGTGACGGCGCCTTTACGGGAGCGCGCGATGATGCAGGCCGGTCCGATCGCGCTGAGCAGCATGAACATCCGCTGCAGGAGGCACAAGGGGCACGGGTACTCCCACAGGCCGAACTGGAAGAAGAAGGCTCCGCCCAGTACGGCGCACATCCCGAGCACGTAGAGGTGCGCGAACCACAGGCCGAGACGGTGGGTGAGGCGGGCGGTGGAATCGAGGGGGGCGGGCATGGTCATGGGATTTCTTCCTCAGAAGCTCAGGCCGAAGGGGCGGTCGAGGTGGGGGGCGAACACCACCAGGGCGACGGTCAGGGCGCCGGCCCAGAGCAACAGCCGGCCCCGGCGTGACCAGTCGCGGAGCACCGCTGTGACGCACAGGAGGATGAGAAGGAAAAGGATGGTGTACATGGTGTCTCTGCTTCGTCGGAAGGCCTTGACTTCACCTTCCGACGGGACACCGGACATCGGTAGCGGCGACGGACCGATGCATCCATAGGGCCGGGTTATGTCTCGTCGGCCGTCGAGAGCCGCACACCGGTCATCGGGGAGGGCGCCGACGTGACGATCGGGCGCCCGGCCGAGGGGCGGGGGACATGTCTGCAAGAGAGCCCGCCCGCCCAGTGGCCTGGCCGCGGAAAACGCCGGACGGGAATGAGAGCCGACCGCGGTCCGGAGCGCCGTGTTCTCTGTCACATTCTATGGATTCATCCTTGACGCGGATGGCGCGAGAAGGCAGCTATCGGCGGGTCAGGGACGGCGAGTTACGACGTCGAGTGACGGAGACATAGATCCACTTTATGTATCCATCGATCACACGCCGCTACTGAAAGCTGATCCCCGGCCCAAAACTGGTGGTCATGAACACCACTACTGCACAGCGGCCGGCTCCGGCTGTCCGCTCCCGGCGGCTGCTGCACCACCTTGAGCAGCCCCGCCACCTCTTCCGGCACCTGGGGCCGAACTGGTTCGCCTCGGTGATGGGCACCGGCATCGTCGCGAACGCGGCGGCGACACTGCCCGCCCAGTTCCCGGGGATGCGTACGGCTGCCACGGTGGTGTGGGCCTGTGCGGCGCTGCTCCTGGTGGCGATGAGCGGTGCTTGGGCCGTTCATTGGGCGCGGTACCGGACCCATGCCCGTGGCCACGGCGCCGACCCGGTCATGTCGCAGTTCTACGGTGCTCCGCCCATGGCCCTGATGACCGTCGGGGCGGGCACGCTGCTGCTGGGCAAGGACGTCATCGGACTGTCCGCGGCCGTCACAGTCGACTGGATCTTGTGGCTGGCCGGTACGGTGCTCGGGCTGCTGGCTGCGTTCACCGTTCCCTACCGGATGATCACCCGGCACAAGATGGCGCCGGACTCCGCGTTCGGCGGCTGGCTCATGCCTGTCGTGCCGCCCATGGTGTCCGCCGCGATGGGAGCTCTGCTGATACCGCACGCTCCCGCGGGGCAACTGCGGCTGACCATGATCCTGGCCTGCCTCGCGATGTTCGGGATCAGCCTGATCGCGGCGTTCATCATCATCACGCTGATCTACTCGCGCCTGCTGCACCACGAGACCCCCGCGGCCCGGACCGTTCCGACGCTGTGGATCGTGCTGGGACCGCTCGGCCAGTCGGTGACCGCCGCGGGGCTGCTGGCGAACGCGGCTCCTTCCGCGCTGCCCACTCCCTACGCACAGGGACTGGCCGTGTTCGCCCTGGTCTTCGGCGTCGTGACCTGGGGATTCGCGATGCTGTGGCTGGCACTGGCCGCGGCCGTGACCGTACGGACCGCCCGTACCGGACTTCCGTTCAACCTCACCTGGTGGGGCTTCACCTTCCCGGTGGGCACCTGCGTCACCGGTACCACCGGCCTCGCCGCCCGCACTGGAGCCGAGGTCTTCACCTGGGCCGCTGTCGCCCTCTACGCGCTGCTGGTGATCGCTTGGGCGGTGGTGGCGGTCCGTACCGCACGCGGAGCCCTGAGCGGCAAGCTCTTCCTGCCGCCGATTCCCGCCCAGGCGCCGGTTCCCGCCGCGGTTCCGGTGCCCGAAGCGGCGTAGCGAGCGAAGCGTGCGCCTCCACGACTTCTGGTTCCTGGTGATCGCCGCTCTGTGGAGCGGCTATCTCCTCCTCGAGAGTTTCGACCTGGGTGTCGGTGTCCTCACCGGCATCGTCGCCCGGGACGAGCGGGAACGTGACGCCCTCCTCGCCACGATCGGTCCTGTCTGGGACGGCAACGAGGTCTGGTTGATCACCGCTGCCGGAGCGGCCCTCGCGGTCTTCCCGGACTGGTACGCCGCCCTTGTCAGCGGCTTCCGCCTTCCTTTCCTCGCCCTCCTGGGCTGCTTGGTCGTGCGCGGTGCTGCTCTCGGATACCGCCGCGGGCGAGAGAGCCGGAAGTGGGGCCGGAACTGCGATCGCGCAGTCTTCTGCACCTCGGTGTGTTCCGCTTTCCTGTGGGGCACTGTCTTCGCCAACATCGTTCACGGGATGCCGATCGGTCCGGACGGGAACGTCAGTGGATCCGCCCTCGATCTGATCAACCCGTACACCTTGCTGGGCGGCGTTCTCGCCGTCGTGCTCCTCACCTTCCACGGTGCGGTGTTCGCCGCCCGCAGGGCGACCGGTGATGTGCGCGACCGGGTCCGGATGATGATCCGGCCGTTCGGCATCGTCGTGGTGGTGGTCGCCCTCGTCGCTTTCTCACGCATCGAGATCCATGAGCACGGCGTGGCCACGGCGGTGGTGATGACTGCCGCTGTGCTGACGACGATCGGTGCTGTGGAACTCGGTGAACGGGGCCGGGGCCATTGGGCGTTCGCCCTGTCGGGAGCAGCGCTCGCGGCTGTCTGCGCCACGTCCTTCCTCGCTCTCTTCCCGAATGTCGTGCCTTCCTCCCTTGGCGCGGCCTGGAACCTGACAGCAGCCGATGCCGCTGTCGGCCCGAGCACGCTGAAGGTCCTGACGTGGATCGGGATACCTCTGGCGCTCTTCCTCGTCGGCTGTCAGGCGTGGGCCTACGGGGCGCTCCGTAAGCGCGTCGGTCTGCTGAACAGCCCGGTCATCGAACAACAAAGGAAGTAATGTTTCGGCAAACGTTAAGCCGCTTTGAACAGCTTCAGCTCCTTGAAATTCTGCCAAGGCTTGACCTGGACCTGCGCTTCGTAGACGGCCGAGTCGGTCCCGTCCGTCGCCCGCAGCCTCAAGAAGTACATGGTTCCCGCGACGACTTGCCGCTGGGCATGAAGGACGCGGCCGAGTTTCAGGTGCTGGTCGGTCATCGTGTTGTGCTCGTCGACAGCGAAGGACGCGGCGTCCAGGACGCCTGGACTGTCCACGGGAACGTCCGACTTGCCGCCTGCGGCAGCCGGACGCTCGGTGCGGTGCCCGCTGGGGGATTCCGTTGAGACGGCCAAGGCCGTCCCCCCGCCGACCAGGACTACCGCAACTGCGGCGGCTGTGATGACTGTTCGGGTGCGCACGGTGTGTCCGGCTCTCGTCGACGATTTCCATTCGATTCGATTGGCCGACCTCGTAGGGACTCTTATCGAATGTTCGCGTTTCATATATGTCCTTAACCGGATCCTGGCCTGGCCGGAGCGTTGTCCGGGAGCTCTCTCGTCACGGTGCCGGAGCGTGCCGTTCGAGGGCAACTTCCGTGTACGACCGATGCTTTGGCCCACTGCCGGTGCATGCCGGCGCGAGTGGGTCGAGTGCCTGAATTACCAGGAGAGGGCCGCGGCCATGTCTGTGGGAAGAAGAGTTGAATGTGAGCACTAATATAGTTTCAGAAGGCGCATCTCCGGCCATGCGGGAGTGTTCCGTGTCGGTCCGAGTGCGTGTGTCGCAAGCCCTACCCCGAGGGAGTGGAAGGCCGTGAGCGGGAGTGACCCGACAAAGGCGCTGCGGGTTCTGATCGCGGAGGACGAGCCCCTCATACGTTACGCACTTCGCACCATGCTTGATTCGGCGGACGACATCACTGTGGTCGGTGAGGCCGACGACGGTGCGGAAGCCATCTCTTTGGCAGGCGCGGAGCGGCCCGACGTAGTGCTGATGGATGTGTGTATGCAGCCTGTCGGCGGCATCGACGCCACCCGGCAGATGCGCCGGGTGTCCCCGCTCACCCATGTCCTGATCGTCACCTCCCACCATGACGGAGCCCTGGTCAACGAAGCCATGCAGGCAGGCGCCAGCGGGTTCGTTCTCAAGACCACCAGCCCTGAACAACTTCTGAGGGCGGTACGAGCGGTCGCCGCGGGCGACATGATCTTTTCCAACCCGGTGGGTGCCACGCTCCTGGGGCAGTGCCAGGCCACGCCTGCTTCCGGCGCGCCGGTCACCCCTGACGAGCAGGCTCGTCTGGCGACCTTGTCCCGCCGTGAACTCGACGTCCTCGGCCTGGTCGCCGAAGGTCTCTCCAACTCCGATATCGCCACGGTCATGTCTATGGCGCCTGCCACCATCAAGACTTACGTCTCCCGGATCCTGCGCAAGCTTCAGCTGGAGAATCGCACGCAGGCCGCAATCCTTGCCTACGAGGCCGACCTCGCCTCCCAGCCCACGTACTGAAGGACCGCATGAGCGTCGAACACGCAGCGCCGTGATCGGCAGGCAGGTGCCGTGCCGTCCTTGTCGCCAGGCGCAGACTGTTGAAGGAGACCTTTCCAAGGTGTCCGGCATCGAATCAGAATCACGTACCGAAGAAAAGGGGGCAGTGATCAGTCGGTTCACCCGGGGACTTTCCGGCTTCTCACGAGGCTGGCGAGCAGGTGAACAGGCGGATAATTCTGAGAATGTCGTCACTGCCTGGTACGACACCGTTTCCTGGATCAAGGCGCCCCCTTGGACCATCAACGTCGCCACGGCCTTGGTGGTTTTCATGGCGACCCTGGTCTGGGCCGTTGACCCCAGTCTTCAGAGGCGGGGGCTGGTGCACGACATACCGGTTGAAGTCGTCTGCACTGTCGCCGCTTCCCTCGTCTTCCTGCTGCGGCGGGCGTGCCCGCTGGCATGTGCGCTCGCGGGTGTCGGCCTCATGCTTGTCACGGGCTGCCCGTATGCCGTGGTGCTGGGTGCGTTCTGGGTCGGCCGCAAGCTCCGCCGGGGGCTCTGGTGGGGCATCGGCATCGCGCTGCTGAACTTGCTCGCCTTCTCGCTGGCCTACCCGCACAGCGGTTTTTCCTGGCAGATGTACGACGGGATCCTCAGCCCCTTCCTCCCTGCTCTGGTCGGCTGGTCGGCCCGCCAGGAGGCCGTGGTGAAACTCCTGCTGTCGGAACGCCTCAAGTGTGCCGAGCGGCATGCGGAAGCGGCGGCGCGGGAATCGGTACGCCAGGAGCGGGAACGGCTCGCGGAAGAGCTGCACGACACCATCAGTTTCCGGCTGAACACCGTGGCCATGTACGCGGGAATCATCGAGTCGCGCAAGGACCCAGGGAATCCTGACCGAGACCATTCCGCCCTGATCCGTGAGTCCGCGGTCTCCGCCGTCAGAGAGCTGCAAGTGCTGCTCGGCTACCTCAAGGAAGACGAAGGGGAAGGCGATTCACGGAAGGGGCTGAACCGCTACCTCAGCGCGAGCCCCAAACTCGTGCGGGAAGCGATCGCAGCGGGCCTGCACGTGGAGATGACCGTCTCGGGGGACTGGCCGCTCCTGCCTCGTGAAACGGATCTCGCGGCATACCGGCTGGTGCAGGAGGGGCTCACCAATGCCCTGAAGTACGCCAGTGGCGCAAAGGTCGATGTCGTCATCGAGCATCAGGTCGGAGCCATGACGGTCGCGGTGGTCAACACGGCCCCTCAGGGGACCGGCGGCCATCAGTCGGGATCGGGGCTCGGCCTGAAGGCGATGCAGCGGCGGGTGGAAAAGGCGAAGGGAGAGTTCAAGGCAGGCCCGACGGCCGAAGGTGGATTCGCTGTGCGGGCCAGTCTTCCTTTGCCTACGGTCGCGGCCCAGTGACGGCCGCCGAGCGAATTTCCTTGATCCACATTCACCCCGGATGTATGACGTGGCGGCAGGGGGCGCGGCAGGATGCCTGACAACCTGCAATGACCAGCAGGGCGCCGGCCGGAGGCGACGGTACGGCATCGTTCCTCGACCTTCGGGAACGACGAGTGCCTGACTCCTGCATCCTGTCGGGGAGATGGAGGACGGGCGTGGGTCAACGTGGCATACGCAGGCAGTGAGCGCCGCCGTCCTAGGGCTCGCAGTCTCCGCTCTGTACGACTCCCTCAGCAGGCTGGTTACGTCAACAACCGGGGGAGGCAGCGGGTTCCATGCGCGATGTGGGACTGTCCATACGCGATGTGGGGCTGATGAGCCTCGCAAGAATACGGTGGACCTTGATCGTGGTACGTCGGTGGGTTAAGCATGGACTGGCGAGAACGTGATGTCGCCATCTGGGGATTCGAGGCGGTGACGTCACCCAGATTCGCACGTCGCCGAGGGATTTCTCCCACTGCCCGCCACGAAGGGGCGGGCAGTGGGAGCTTCGTACGATGGCGAAATGCGATGGCGCCTCCAGCAATGCGTTTCGCTTGGGGCCCGGCCACGTCGTTGCGCTGGTCTTGGCTATAGCGTTGAGCGGGGGCATGGTAATCGGAGCCGGGGAAGTGGTATGAGACCGAGTGACGCCGAAGGTATTTCTTGCGGTTCCATGGCTGTCCGCGCGGACAGTATCGCTGCCGCTGTCTGCCCGGCCTGTGGCATAGCCATCGCGACGGAGCCGTATTGTCCGGCCTGTGGCAGCCCCATACTTGATGTCGACCAACCGGTCGGTATAGGTCCGCGACCCATCCCGGCACCGTCCGAGGAAACCGGTAAGCACCATTCGGCGCTGCCCTCGGCCACGATCTCTGAACCACCCCGGGACCAATCGGCCACCGAGCCGGTCTTGGCGAAAGCGGCAGCCGGCATGGGAAACCATCACAGCCAGGTTCCGGCAGGGCAGCCTCGACGGAAGTGCTCGAGCTGCCGCACGGAGAATCCGGTGGACCGGACCTACTGCACACACTGTGCTGCGGCACTCGTGCCGGCAGTCATCAAGGCCGACGGCCCCGCATGGCGTCGGCATGTCGCCGAATGGCTCCAGGCGCGCCCGCGCGTCTGGCAATGGGACCGGCGCCGCATCGTCGTCATGTGGTCGGTGATCGCGCTCGTCGTCTGCACGGCGGTGGGCCTGCCGTCGTACGTACTCAGAGGCACCGCATGCGCCGCCTCCCGTATAGAAGACCGCCTTACCGGGCAGGTTCGGGAAGTACCGACCGAAGTCACGGCTGCCGGAGACCGGTGGCGAGCCACCTTTGACAATCCCTACCGGCTCACCAACACCGTGCTGTTCATAGCGATGCCCGAAGAACCTGGACGGCTGAAATCCGCACAGCCGATGACGGTATCGATAACGGCTGTCACCAAGAGCGGCACGGCTGTCACCAAGGACGTGGAACTTGCGGACCCTTCGGGTGAGGAGGGTACGTATTGGGGCCTTGACCGTGTCGTCGAAGTCATCGTCAGGGTCGTGAGTCATCATGCTGGTTCCGGTGCGGGGTTGCTGTCACCGGGCCTCGCTGAGGTGCAGTTCTTCACGCGCGACTGAGCTGTTGACGCGGCGTGTGGAAGGAACGGACTGGATCGAGGCGGACTGTTCTCGCTCCTGGCGACGGTGCTCGACCCCGGAGACGGCGCGCGTGCACAGCCGCTGCCCAGTGGATATGGCAGAGGCCGGACGAGGTGAATCACCCTCACCTCATCGGGTGAACAACGTCTGCCCGATCATCCGGGGACTCCGGCCTATGGGTCATCACCTTTGGGTGGTGGCGGTACCGACTTTTGGTGCACGTACGGGTGATCCGCTGTCCGTAGGATCGATGGCATCGATGGCGTTAAACCGCCTCGATGCCATGTCTACTTTAAGGGTCTTCATCGTTCATGATGGCTAAAAGAAACCCGCTGCGCTCGCGAGGAAAAGCTGGAGCACCCAAAGAAAAAACCCGTGGCGGACTTGTATGGGCACTGAGGGACTGGCGCCTTTCGACACGTATGGCGGTCGTGTTGATCCTGCCATTGGCCTTGGCTATCGCACTGGCGGTTCCGCGGGTCGGGGATTCCTTGGCGTACGCCGACCGGATGGGCCGGGAGGAGAAATTCGCCGACCTTGTACTTTCCGCGACCGAGCTCGCCCACGCCCTGCAGAATGAACGGGACGCCGAGGCCTTGGGCAAGCGCGCGAAGTCCGGCGAAGTCTCCGCGTTCCGGGCGGCGACCGACAAGTCCCTCTCCGAATACTATCGGCGGACATCGGTCGAAGGACCCAGTGCCGGTCTCAAACAACGCCTCAAGGAGGCGGAGAGCCAGCTGAGCGGGCTTTCCGCACTCCGCATGCAGGCTTTCACGACCGGTCTCGACGCGGTTCACAGCGAGATGGCGTACACCGCCATCGTCACCCCCTTGCTCGCTCTCAGCATCGAAGCGGGATTCGCGAGTGCTTCCGACGGCCGGGCGCTCTACGCACTGTCGGTCGGCAAGGCATCGGTGTCGACCCAGCGGGCCCTGCTGAACGCTGAATTCGCCGGTGGCGGGGCCGGAGCGAAAGATGAAGCTGCGGCCGTCGTGGCCCAAGAGGGCTTGCAAGTCCTGGTGTTCAACGAGTTCAAGTCCGCGGCGACGGCCGGGGACCGGGAACTGTTCGCACGGGGCGTGCCCCCTGAACGAATCCGCGATCTCGTCCAGAAGGCAGTTGCTCCGGCGAATTCAGTGACGACGCCTCCCGTCGCTGGCCGGGCATCGCGACAGGCGAGTGCGAGTGCTCTTGCCAAGGAGGAGGAGGGGTGGGACAGCACGACGGGCCAGATGCTGGACGAATTGCACAAGCTGGAGATGCGGATCGCCCAGCGTATCCAGAAGAACGCCGCGGAGAGCCGGTCAGCGGCCCAGCACAAGGCCCTCAGGGAGGGCGCACTGGTCCTGGCGGCGCTCCTCATCACCGTCGGGCTCGCGGTCCTGATCGTCCGCGCCACCGTCAAGAAGCTCAAGAGGCTGCGGAGCGTGGCGCTCCGCGCGGCCAAGCAGGATCTGCCGGAGCTGGTGGCGGCGTACGCGGAACAGCGTCCGGGCGAGGTGATGCCTCAGCCCATGTCGATCGATTTCGGTACGCGCGACGAGGTCGGTGACGTGTCCCGGGCCTTCGCTGCCGTTTTCGAGGAGGCGCTCAAGCAGGCCGGAGAGCAGGCCGCACTCCGGGCGAGCGTGGGCACCATGCTCGCTTCCATGGCCCGGCGCAGCCAGGCACTGGTCTACCGTCAGCTCGACGTGATCACGGAACTGGAACAGTCCGAAGCCGATCCCGAGAAGCTCAACGACTTGTTCCGCGCTGACCACCTGGCCACCCGAATGAGGCGGCACGGCGAGAACCTCCTGGTCCTCGCCGGAGAGAGCCCGGGGCGAGTGCACCAAGAGCCGGCTCCCCTCATCGATGTCCTGCGCGCGGCAGGCGCTGAGGTGGAGCAGTTCGAACGTATCCAGGTGATAGCACCGCAGGAAACCGATGTGCTGGGGCCTGTGGTGCATGACCTGACACACCTGCTCGCCGAACTACTGGAGAACGCCACTCAGTACTCGGACCGCGCCGACGCGGTGGCCGTCACGAGCCGCATCACCCTCGCCGGTGACCTGGTGATCGAGGTCGATGACAACGGGGTGGGCATCGACGGGGAACAGATCAACAGGCTGAACGCGATCCTCGAGCGGACGCCGGTGATGAACGTGGCGATGACCCGGTGCATGGGCCTGTACGTCGTCAGCCAGCTCGCGGCGAAGCACGGCGTCCAGGTGCAGCTCCGCTCCGTTGGCAAGGGGTGCACCGCTGTAGTGACCGTTCCTTCGTCGATGCTGGCCCGTGCTGGCCGTCGGCGCAGTGGGACCGTACGGGACTTCGCATACCGGCAACAGGTCCGTCCGGTCGGAGAGAACCCACGGGGTGTTGTACCGGTGGCAGAGATGCCGACCGTACAGGCCCCCACGGAGCCCACGGAATCCACCGACGAACAGACTGACGCGGCCGCACCGGTACCCACGACCCCCAAGGGCCTTCCCCGACGGGTCCCGCGGGCAGCACTGCGCGAGGACGCGCCGACGGCGACCGACCCGCGTGACGGCGACAGCGCTTCGGAAGCCAGCGGTATGTCGCCGGAAGAGTTCCAGCAGAGACTGGCCGGCTTCTGCGGTGGAGCTGAGCGCGGACGACAGGACACCGCGCAGGACGTGTCGAGTGACAACAACAGATACTGGAGTGATCCCCAATGAACCAGGATTGTGTTGCCCATCCGGTCAGCTGGATGATCAGAGATTTCATCGAGGCGACACCTGGCCTCCGGGGAGGCATAGTCGTCTCGTCCGACGGGCTGACGCTGGCCGAATCAGGCGGGCTGAGTGAGGACGACCGGGACCGGCTCTCGGCCGTCGTATCCGGGATCGTCGCCCTGTCCAAGGGGGCGTTGTCCATCTGCGGCGGCACACGGGTGAACCAGACCCTGGTGGACATGGATCAGGGCTATCTCTGCCTCATGTCCATCTCCGAGGGATCCACTCTCGGTCTCGTCACTCACCCGGCATGCAATATCGGCCTCATCGCCTATGAGGCGGCACGTCTCGTCGATCGAGTCGGCCGTGCGATGACGCCGGCCGTGCGGGTGGAGCTGCGCCGGATGATGCTCAACTGACATCCGGATCGGTGGACTGTTCCCACCAGGCGGTCCGGGGCCCGGTGGATGGTGTGCCGCGACGCCGGGGCGCACCATCCGGAATGGTGTCGGGCCCAGGGCACGGCGTCAGGTCCGGGCCATCCAGGTGTCCAGGGCCTGTCGGGTGTTCGGCCCGTAGACGCCGAGTGGATCGCCTTGCACAGGGGCCCATTTCTGAAATTTGGCCACGGAATCGGCCGTGTAGGAGTCGAACACTCCATAGTGGTGGCCGTCGTGGAAGCCAAGACGCCACAATTTTCGCTGCATCTCGGTGACCGCCGCTCCGGAATCGCCTTGGCGCAACGTGCCGTCGCCACCGTCGTGGTCGTCGGAGCTCGAGGCCGAAGGCGACGGGCTCGTGCGGGCGGTGGGGGAAGCGGCATCCGACGGAGTGGGGGCGTTCCCCGAACGCGCGGAAGACTCTGCTGAAGGCGGTCGCGGCGTGGCTGTCGTCCCTGGGCCGGGAGGGGAAACACTGTTCGGCTTCGAGGATGCGGCAGTCCGGGGGGATTCGCTCCGATTCGCCGTCGAGCGGGGAGCGCCGCCCGTGTCTTCATCGTTGGGATCGATCCGGCCCGCTACATCCCGGGTACCGGGCAGGCCAGGCAGCCCACTGTGGCCGTACAGCGCACCTGTTCCGACGATGCCCACAGCAGCCAGAAGTGCTGCTCCGCCGAGTGCGATGGGTATCCATCGGTGGCGGGTGCGCCGGTGTGAAGCGGGCTCCGGAAACGGGATACGGGGCCTTTGCACCGAGAGACTGGGTGGGGCAGTCACCTCGAGGGCATCCTGATCTGCTGTCGCCCTGCTGTCCAAAGCAAGCTCCGTGGTCACAAGCCCTTTCGTCATCTCGAGAAGACGACGAAAGGGCTTTTGCCGTTTGAGGTGAATGGATGCGGATGCATGAGTTCTCGACGGCTCTTGGCGTTGTCCAGTTGTGTCAGATGGCTCTATGTCCGTCCGAGCGGCCTCTTGGTCATCGATTATCACGGTGCTTGGATGCCGGTCTGGGGCGGCGAAAGTTAAATTGCTGTGGAAGAAGGTGGACACTTGGCCTTTGGTTTACCTGGCGGATGATCTGCGTGATAGAAGTGAGGTCCTGACCGGTCCGCGTGGACCGATTTCTTTTGTCGGCAGGTCGTGATTTTTGATGCGCCCGCGGCCTGTGGCCTCGTGAACGGACGTGTCGTTATCGGCAAGGGCCAAGGCCACCTTCACGATTGGGCTCGAGCGGTCCGGCCTGCCATCTCGTATCGTCCGGAAAGGGCCTTTTGATGGTCTGTGCACACAGCCCAGGTGCTGGTGCCGTTGTCGGCGGTTATGCCGGCATGCTGAACAAGTGCGTGCGGGTAAGCGCTGTTTCGCTTGTCGCGGCTACGGGAATCCTGACCGCTGGATCACCGGCCGCTACGGCCGCCCCGGCGGCACCCAGGGAATGCACGCCCGCCCTGGGCGTGGCAGGGCTCTACAACGAGTTCGTCGAGAAGGATGCGACCCGCTACTCGGACGCCGAAGGGGCGGTAGCCGTGGGCGGCAACGCGACATTCGGTGACGAGAAGACGAGGCAGGGCTTCTCGGTGGGTTCGAACCTGACGCCCGATCTGCTCCAGCACTTGCCCGACGGGCACAGTATGGTGGTAGGGGGAACCCTGAAGGCCAATCAGGTCACCCTGGTGAAGGGATCCGCGGTCTACGGCAAACTCGATCCCGCATACGGTAAGCCGCCCTTCAACTCGGGTGACCACAAAGCGGGTAAGTCTCCCATTGATTTCGGTAAGGAATTCGCCACACTGCGCGGCCTGTCGAAGACCTGGTCCGGCTTCAAGCCCAACGGGAAGGTCACTGTCGCGAAGGGCAGCTCGCCGGCCAGTACGACCATCTCCTTCACCGGTCACGATACCGAGACCAACGTCTTCACAGTCGAGGCCGCGAAGCTCGCCGGTGCAGGCACGATCAAGGTCGATGTCCCGGCAGGCTCGACGACCCTCATCAACGTGCTCGGCGACAAGTACGACATGCAGTCCGCCCCCACCCACGACCTCACCGCTCCGGACGCGCACAAGCTGCTGTGGAACTTCCCGCAGGCGACGTATATCCGCAAGAACTACACCGCCTGGCAGGGCACCATCCTCGCGCCGAACGCCAGCGTCCACCTTGGCGGCCCGACCCAGGGCGTAGGGCCCGGGGTGGTCAACGGTGAAGTCATTGCCAAAGAGCTCCTGAGCATCCCGGGCGCCGAGACTCACCAGGTGCCCTTCACCGGTTGCGTGTCACCGTCTCCGACCCCGCCCACCCCCACTCCGACACCCCCTACGCCTACCCCCACCCCCACCCCCACTCCTCCGAAGCCGAAGCCGAAGCCGTCCCCGACGTCCCCCGCTCCAGGACCCACGCACTCATCGGCCCCGCCGGCCCCGGCTCCCACGCACGCCTCGACACCGCCGAAGCCTCCTGTCCCGCCGCAGCCGTCGTCGAGCAGTTCGTCGCATGCCGCGCCGACCGGAAAGGACACCCCTTCCGGCCATTTGGCTCATACAGGAAGTGACGGCACGCTCGTGATGGCGATCAGCGCGGCGGCCTCACTGGCTGCCGGTATCGGTCTGTTCTTCCTCACCCGCAAGTGGCGTTCGCGCCGGAGCTGAGGGTGCGTTGACCCGGTCGGGAACCTCGATAATGCACCGAGGTGCTCGCCGGGTCCTTACGCGCGCTCGTAGACGGATCGTCAGAGTGTGCGTACAGGCCACCGGTTGGGTCGTGTGCCGTTGAGGTTTGCCGTGAGTGCGTGCGTCAACGATAGATGGTCGAATGTATGCCGATGGGTGACGAGGCGCGGCAACAGAGTCTCGTAGTGTCGGAATGTGGCCTGGCCGGAGACAGGCTCCGTGTCGGTGCGGAGCCTGCCGGGTCGTCAGGCCGCACCACGCGTGTGTGCCTGGGGGCGCTTGTTCGTGTCGTCTCCACGCGGGCGTGGGCCGCCGTGGCGGAGGGCAGAAGTCCTCGCCAGGCCGTGATGCCATCGGTGATCCAGCTGGAACTTCCGGGGACTGTGAGAAGGGTCGGTTGATTTCGAGCCGCGGGCGGCCACCGCACAGAATCTATGTGTACGCAGAATTCTACCCCTCGGAAGTGCAGCGAGCAGATGTGGGAATACGAGTACAATTTTTGGGTTGACGCACCTGCTAAATGCGTCTGGGATCTGTACGCCGAAGCTGATTCCTGGCCCCTGTGGGATGTGAGCGTTGAGCGCCTGCAGTTGCATGGACGGCTGGCCGAGGGGGCGACGGGTGTTCTGACCCGTAAGGGGGGAGATCCTATTGGAATCGCCGTCACAAGGGCTGTGGAGAACAGTGAGCTTGTTTATGAGGCGCAGCTGGACGACCTTTCGTCCGTACGCATGATTCACCGCTTGAGCGAAGTGCAGACAGGATCGATATGCCTTCCTCGTGGCGGCACGAAAATTGTGCATCGATGTGAAGTGACCGGGCTGTCGACAGGCCGCTTCGGATCGTTCGACGGCCCGGACCTGGCAGCAGGAATCCCTGAATCCGTCCACCGACTGGCGGAGATGGCTCGGCTGCGGATCGGAAAGCACGCGTGAACAACATGGAGCACAGCCCCGTCACTGCCACGGCCGCGGTGACGGCCAACCTCTTGAAGGAGGAGCGCCGGTTCGCGCCGCCTGCCGACCTGGCCGCGAGCGCCAACGTCACCGCGGAGGCGTACGAGCGGGCGCGGGCTGACCGGCTGGGCTTCTGGGCTGAGCAGGCCCG